>CAMAVQ010000058.1 GCA_945861755.1 Gemmatimonas phototrophica | reverse complement strand
AAAGTAGCGGTAGGCGACAAAAGCTTCCAGCGATTCCGGGCTGCACAGCAGATAGTAGAGATAGTAGAGGGCGGAGAGCAGGTAGAGGTGGAAGGTGGGGTAAATCAGGAAATGCGGGTTGAAGTCACCGCCCCAGAAGCCCAGCGGATGGACCACGTAGACCCATTCGTCCACATGCTGCCATCCAGGTTCGGGCAGGGGCCAGCGCAGCCCTAGGGCTAAAAGGAGAAGCGCACTCCAGAGCAACAGCGGCGACTTGAGCTTTTCGACTAATGCAGCCACTGGTCCAGGTGTTGGGCCACAAATTCGTCGTCGTTGAGCTGGGGGTAGGCGGCGTATATGCGGGTGATTTCCTCCTGTTGGCCCGGAGACAAGCCCTCTTCCGGGTCCAGGCACCAGATGCCGCGCAAGAGGCCCTGGCGGCGCAGCACTTCGTGCAGGCCGGCGATGCAGCCGGCAAAGCCGTGGGCCGCGTCGAAGAAAGCGGCGTTGGTGTCGGTGATCTGCGCGGCCCGGGTCAGCAATTCCTGGGGGACCGGGGCATTGGCGTCGGCCAGCGCATGGCACTCCTGCAGCAGGGAGACGGCCTTCTGGGTCCACACCGCCCAGTGGCCCAGCAGGCCGCCGGCGAAACGCGCCCCGCCAAAGGGGAAGCGGGTGAGCAGGTCGTGGGTAATGGTGTCGTCGTTGCCGGTGTACAGAGCGATATCGCCGAGGCGGCCGGCTTCGGCTACGGCGCGCACCACGTCGAGGGTCTGGTAGCGGTTGAAGGGGGCGATCTTGATGGCCGCCACCTGCTCGATTTCGGCGAAGCGCCGCCAGAATTCAAAGTCCAGCACCCGGCCGCCCACCGCCGGCTGCAGGTAGAAGCCCATCACCGGGATGACCTGGGCCACGGCCCGGCAGTGGGCCAGCAGCTCGTCGGTGGAGGCCGCCTTGAGGGCCGAGAGGCTCAGCAGGCCCAGCTGGTACCCGCAATCGCGGGCAAAACGGGCTTCGGCCAGGGCCTGGGCCGTGGGGCCACACACCCCGGCGATGGGCAGGAAGCCGGGGGGCGCTTCGCGGGCGATCACCTCGCTGGCCAGCTTGAGTACCGGCTCGAAGAGGCCCACCCGGGGATCGCGGATGGCGAACTGGGTGGTGTGTACGCCCACGGCCACCCCGCCGGCCCCGGCGGCGATATAGTAGCGGGTCAGGGCCCGCTGCCGGCGCTCGTCGAGCCGGCGGTTTTCGTCCAGGGCCAGCGGGTGGGCCGGGATGACCTGGCCCTGCAGTAATCGCTGGCGCAATAGGGGAGGCAACATGAGGTCATTTCCTCTTGCGGGGCAGGGAACCGATGATCATCAGGCTGCCGCTGGCAGTGACCGCGCCCTCCACACTCCAGGTTTTGGTCTGGCCCCCCAGTTTGTCGATGCAGCGCTCGCTCACCTTCACAAAGGGGGGCCGGCCCGGGTCGGCCAGCACCACCTGCTGGACCCCGGCCTTCACCGCCTTTTCGATCAGGGAGTACAGCGGGTCGATCATCTCGTCCCAGAAACACACGTCGGCGGCCAGCAGCACATCGAAGCCGGCCAGTTCCTTGGCCGTCATTTCCTCAAAGCGGGCCTGCCGGGTCTTGATCTCCACCCCGTTGACTTCGGCGTGTAGCTCCAGGTAGGGAAAGACCTGCTCGTCGGCGTCGATACCGGTCACCCGGGCGCCGAATTGTTTGGCGCAAAAGACGCCTGCCAATCCCCAGCCGCAGCCGGCCTCCAGCACCTGCGCGCCGATGGGCAGGCCCTGGTAGCCCAGGAAGTCCATCAGCAGATAGCTGGACGACCAGAACTTGTTGCCGTGGATGGAGGGTTCGTGGTGTTTCTTGAGTTGCCGCATACGGGGGTGGGCGGCCTTGAGGATGGTGAGGCCGTAGGCGCGGCGCTCGACGCTTTTGTCAATGCTCTTTTTTTTGGCCATCGCTCAAGAGAAAGGATAGATTATAGGCTGATTCGGAGCCTGAAAAGTAATGAATTGTGTGGGGGAAGCAAAAACCTCCCCGCGCATGGCATGGGCCGGGCATCTCGCTGTGGCCGCTTTCATGAGAGCATGAGGACATGATCTCCTACCTGCGACATCGCTGGCACGCAGAAGGTGGGTACCGCGAGTTCTTGATCCTTGCCTTCCCCCTGGTTCTCAGCACGGGAAGCTGGAGCGTCCAGCACTTCATCAACCGGGTCTTCCTCACTTGGCATTCCACCGAGGCGCTGGCCGCGGCCTTGCCCTCGGGCATCACCAATTTCATCTTCCTCAGCTTCTTCATGGGCATGGCCCAGTACACCAACACCTTCGTGGCCCAGTACAGCGGGGCTGGCCGGCCCGAGCGGGTGGGGCCGGCGGTGTGGCAGGGCCTATATCTGGCCTTGCTGAGCGGGGTGCTGGGCTGGGGGCTGTCTTTTGTTTCGGTGCCGCTCTTCGACCTGATCGGCCATCAGCCCGAGGTCCGCCAGGAAGAGGTCAGCTACTTCCGGGTGCTCTGTTATGGGGTAGGGCCTTTTGTGGTCTCGGCAGCAGCTTCGTGTTTCTTCAGCGGCCGGGGCCAGACCTGGACGGTGCTGTGGGTCAACGTGGTCGGCACGGCGATCAACGTGGTCCTCGACTACGGCCTGATCTTCGGCAATTGGGGTTTTCCCGCCTGGGGGATCAGGGGCGCGGCCTGGGCCACCAACATCTCCTCCACCTGCACGGCCCTGCTCTTTGTGGGGTTGATGATGCGGGGGGCCTACCGCCGCCAGTTTGCCACCTTGAGCGGCTGGCGGCTCGATGCCGAACTCTTTGGCCGGCTCGTGCGCTTCGGCGGGCCCAACGGCCTCAACTTCATGCTCGACATCTTGTCCTTTTCGCTCTTCGTGCTGCTGGTGGGGCGCATCGGCACCGTCGAGCTGGCCGCCACCAACCTGGCCTTCAACGTCAACAGCCTGGCCTTCATGCCCCTCATCGGCGGGAGTATCGCCGCAGCTACCATGGTGGGCCAGCGTTTGGGGCAGGAGCGGCCAGAGGCGGCGGAGTACTGCACCTGGACCGGTTTCCATCTGGCGGTCGGGTACATGGGCGTCATGTCGCTGGCCTATTTTATCGTTCCCGACTTCTTCCTGATGCCTTTCGGGCTGCGCTCCCAGGGCACCGAGTTTGAGGAGGCCCGCGTGTTGGCCGTCTCGCTCTTGCGCATCGTCGGCATCTACTGCGTCTTCGACGCCATGTATATGAGTTTCACCGCCGCACTCAAGGGGGCCGGGGACACCCGTTTCCTGATGGTGGTCTCGGTGGTCATGGGCTGGGTGCTGCTGGTCGTTCCCTCGTGGGTGACGCTGGTCTATTTCGGCCCCCACCTCTACCTGGTGTGGGCCTTCTTGTGCTTCTACATCATCGCTATGGGGGTGGTGTTCTATTGGCGTTTCCGTGGGGGCAAGTGGAAGCAGATGCGGGTCATCGAGGTGGCACCCATCGTGCCCGCCGAAGAGGAAGTGCTCCGGCAGGAAGCCAAAGCCGGAGCCTAGCGCTGGAGAGGTGCGATGTCAGTCCATTGGGGAATAGACCTGGGAGGAACCAAGATCGAGGGGGTGGTGTTGGAGGCCGGGCAAACCGAGCCCTTGTGCCGGATCCGCATCGCCACCGAAGCGGAGAAAGGGTACCGGCACATCGTCGGCCAGATGCAGCGGCTGGTGGAACAGATGAAGGCGCAGACCGGCCTAGCGCCGGCCGCAGTGGGCATCGGCACGCCGGGGGTGCTAGACCCGCAGACCCAGACTCTCAAGAACAGCAATACCCTCTGCCTCAACGGCCAGCCCCTCAAGGCCGACCTGGAAAAGAGCCTGGGCCTGCCGGTCGAGCTGGCCAACGACGCCAACTGCTTTGCCCTGGCCGAGGCGCGGCTGGGGGCGGGCAAGGGCGCCGAGACCGTTTTCGGGATCATCATGGGAACCGGAGTGGGTGGCGGGGTAGTGGTGCGCGAGCGGGTGCTCTACGGCTGCCAGGGCATTGCCGGTGAGTGGGGGCACAATGTGCTGGACAGCGAAGGGCCGGAGTGTTATTGCGGCAAGCGGGGCTGTGTGGAGCGATTCCTGGCCGGCCCTGCCCTGCAGGAGTACTACACCAGCCTGTCTGGAAAGAGCTGGCCGCTGGACGAGATTGTCAGGAGTTATGAGCGGGGTGGCGATAGACACGCCGAGGCCACGGTGCAACGGCTCATCGCCTATTTCGGGAAGGCTATTGCGTACCTGATCAATATCCTCGATCCCCACGTCATTGTGCTGGGCGGGGGGGTGAGCAACGTCGAGCTGCTCTATCGCGAAGGAGTGCAGGCAGCCGGGCCCTATGTGTTCAACAACCGCCTGGAGACCAGGGTGGTGAAGAACCAGTTGGGCGACAGCGCCGGGGTTTTTGGCGCGGCGATGCTGGTGGCCTGACTCTTTATCCCTTTCCCTTCTGCTTCTTCCACGCTGCGAACTCGCCCAAGGTCTGCGCGTCGGGCGGGTAGGTGCCGACGATGCTGGCCCCAGCGCGGATTTTTTTGATGATGAAGTCCTCCTTCTCTTCCTGCTCTTGGGCTTCGCGCGCCACCGCCTCCGCCAGGTGGGCGGGCACCACCACGACCCCCTCGCTGTCGCCCACCAGCCAGTCTCCGGGAAAAACGGCCACCCCGCCGCAGGCGATGGGCACCTGGAATTCGCTGGGGTGATGGACGGTCTTGTTGGCATGGGCGTTCATCGCCGCCGCATACGCCGCCATGCCCAGTTCGGCGATGATCGGGCTGTCGCGGTAGGCTCCGTCGGTGACGATGCCCGCTGCCCCCCGCTGTTGCAACCGGGTGGCCAGGATGGCGCCCATGGTGCCGGCGCGGGTGTCGCCGCGCGCGTCGATGGCAAAGACCTGGCCGGATTCCACCTGTTCTATGGCCACTCGCTGGGCATCCCTGAGGTTGTCCACCTCGCCGGCGCCCAGGTCCTCGCGGGCCGGGATATAGCGCAGGGTAAAGGCCGGGCCGGCCATTCTGGTGCCGGGGCGCAGCGGAGCCACCCCGTGCATGTAGGTGTTGCCCAGTCCATGTTTGCGCAGCACCGAGGTGAGGGTGGCGGTACTGGCAAGGAGAAATTGGCGGATCAATTCGGCAGTGTCGGACGATGGGGCCATGGGGTCCTTTCAGCGGATTTTGCCGCGGGCAGAGATGGGCCAGATGGCCTCGACCTGGCCCTGGCGCACGGCGACTAGTTCATCGTGTTCGTTGACGCAGGGACAGGGATGTACGGGCAGCACCTGGACCCGCTCGCCGATCTGGGGCTTGGGGTCGCAGGCGGAGACATCTACATGGCCGTGTTCCTCCGAGGCGCCGGAGAAGCGGGCCTGGGGGTATTCGACGATATAACCCATGCTCGTATGGTCGCCCTCCTGGATGGTGGAGGCGCTGAGGGATTTGCTGCCTCCGTCGAGGATGGCCCGGTCCGGGGTGGGCCGGCTGACCACGGTCATCAGCACCCGCAGGGCGCACTGGGCCACGGTGTGGGTGCCACGGCGCAGGTGTCCCACCCCGCCCACGCAGTACTCGCCGGCCCGGTGCTCGGTCAGTTCGGGGACCTCGTGGGCGAGCAGGGCGCTGGCGGTGCTGCCGCCGCTGACGATGGGATGGGGCAGGCCGGCACTATCAAAGAGGGCCAGGGTTTCTTGGAGCACGGGGCGGGTCCGGGGATCGGTGGGGAAGGCCATCAGGCCGCGCAATTCCAGGCCGGGGGAGCGGGCGATGTGCTGGGCCAGGGCCAGAGCTGCCTGGGGGGTGGGCACGCCGGCGCGGCCGCCGACGCCCAACTCCACGATCACGCCCACGGTGGTGCCGGCTGCGCGAGCGGCGGCGGAGATGCCGTCTGTGGTGTAGACGGAGTCAGCGGCCACGGTGAGGCGGGTGCGCCGGCTGAGGGCCACTAGCCGGTCGAGTTTGGCGGTGCCGATGATGTTGTAGGGGATGAGTACATCCTGGTCCACGCCGCCGGCCACCATGACCTCGGCCTCGCCCAATTTCTGGCAGGTGATGCCGATGGCCCCCCGCCGCATCTGCTGGTGGGCGATGGCCAGGGTTTTGTGGGTCTTGATGTGGGGGCGCAGGCCGATTTGGTGCTGGTTGAAGTAGCGGTGGTAGCGGTCGAGGTTGTCTTCTAGGCCGTCGAGGTCGACGATCAGGACCGGGGTGTCGAGGTCTTCCACGCGCATGACGGGTTCTCCTAGCGAAGGATGGTGTTGCGCGGACCGAGGCAGGGGCAGTACTCTAATAGACAAAGAGAGGTTGGTCAATACGGGGCGTAGCAGAGGTCCCTTTATTCACGATCCGGTCCGTGGGATACCCGCTCCGGCCCTTCCTGAGTCCCGGGCCTTCCCCTCCGCTCGCTCTGGCTCCGCTACCCCGCACCCCTGCCCGGCGGCCCTTTCCCCCCGCCACTCCATACGGAGGAATACCCCTCACCGGCCGCTGCGCTAACCCTCGCGGCCCACCCCGCTGGGGTATTCCCTCGGCCCGGCAGCCTGTTAGTATTTTGAGGTCTCTATGCCCATTGATCTCCGTCCTCCTCCTCCGACGCTCCTCATCGCCGCGATTATGGCCTGCGACGAAGGGATGCTGTCACAGGCCAGGGAAAGGATGGCTGAATCCATCGCCCCTATCCACCAGTTGGGACCGGTCTATGCCTTTGAGGAGTACAGCAGTTATTATGAAAAAGAGATGGGGGCCGGATTGTTTAAGCAGTTGGTGTGGTTCGAGGGGTTGGTGGACCCGGCGGTGTTGCCCCAGGTCAAAGGGAGGATGATGGAGCTGGAACGGATGATGGGTTTCGAGGAAGGGGGACAGGTGCGGCGGCGGGCCAATCTCGATCCGGGCCTGGTCACTATCGAGAGCCTGGTGCTGGCCAGCACCAAGTACAGCGGGCACCGGATCTGCATCGGGCCGGGGCTGTACGCCGAGACTACGCTGCTCTTTCAGAAAGGGCAGTACCGGCCCCTGGAGTGGACCTACCAGGATTTCCGCACCGAAGCGGCGCAGGCCTTTCTCTTGGAAATCCGCGGCTGGCTGCTGCCCCGGCGGGTCAGGGGTGGGGCGCCATGAACACCAGCACCACCAGGCGCTGGCCGCCGGTATTGGTCACTCCGTGATCTTCTCCGGGTGGGCAGAGCACAGCCAGGCCCGGTCCCAGTTCGCGCTCTTCTGCCCCCACCGTAAAGGTTCCTTTGCCTTCGAGCACGTAGTAGATCTTGTCCGCGCCTTCGTGGGCGTGGGGGGTCTGGGACTGGCCCGGCTCGAAGCAATAGATGTCGCAGAACATCCGGGGGCTGTCGAAAATGTTCACCTTCTGGAACTTGGCCGGGGAAAAGTGCGTTTGGGCGGCCAGTTCGACGACTTGCATGGGGTCAGCTCCGCTTATCTACAGCGACGAAGGGGCGCTGATCGATCCCGCGATACAGATGAGCGGGCCGGATCAGTCGATTTCGGCCCAACTGCTCGATGACGTGGGCGGCCCAGCCGGCCACCCGACTCGAGACAAAGATGGGGGTATAGAGCGGGATGGGGATGTTCATCAGATAATAGGTGTAGGCGCAGGGGAAATCGAGGTTGGGGTAGATGCCTTTCTGGGCGATCATGGTCTGCTCGACGATCTCGGCCAGTTCGATCCAGCGGTTGTCGCCCACGGCGGCGGCCACCTGGCGGCCCATCTTTTTCATCGCCGGCACCCGCGAGTCGCCTTTCTTGTACTCGCGGTGGCCAAACCCCATAATTTTTTTCTTTTTAGCCAGCGCATCCAGCACCCAGGCCTCGGCCTGATCGGCGCTGCCGATCTCCATGAGCATGTGCATGGCCGCCTCGTTGGCTCCTCCGTGCAGCGGACCGGCCAGGGCCCCGATGGCAGCAGTGACGGCGCTGTACAGGTCGCTGAGGGTGGAGACCACCACCCGGGCGGTGAAGGTGGAGGCGTTGAAGCCGTGTTCGGCGTAGAGGATTAGCGAGACGTCGAGGGCCCGGACTTCGTGGGGGGCCGGCTCGCTGCCGCGCAGCATGTAGAGCAGGTTGCCGGCCTGACCCAGGCTGGGGTGGGGGGCGACCGGCTGCAGGCCCTGGCTGAAGCGGTGGCCGGCGGCGATGATCAGGGGAATTTTGGCCAGCAGGCGCAGGGCCTTGCGGACATTGGCCTGCGGGCTGTTGTCGCGGGTCTCCATATCGAAATAGCCCAGGGCCGAAACTGCGGTGCGCAGCAAGTCCATGGGATGGGCATCGGCGGGCGCCTGGCGCAACAGGTCTACGACCTGGGGAGGCAGGGTGCGTTCGGCGCGCAGGGCGGCCTCAAACTCCTCTAACTGGGCGCGGGTGGGCAGTTCGCCGTGGAGGAGCAGATAGGCCACCTCCTCGTACACCGCCCCTTCGGTCAGGTCTTCGAGGTCGTAGCCGCAGATGAGCAGGTGGTTGCGCTCGGTGTCGATGCGCGACAGGGCCGATTCGCCGGCGATGACGCCTTCGAGGCCGGGACTGTAGGCGGGTTTCTCTGACATGACCGTATTCTCCATTCTGTGATAGTACCTGTGCCCCGTCGGGGAGCGACCCACTCCGGCCTTTCCCGAGTCCCGGGCCTGCCGCCGACGCCCCCTTCAGCCCCCAGGCCCTTTCCCGGCTCCACTCCCCCAGTAAAGGCCCCCCCACCTGCCGCTGCGCTAACCCTGGCGGCCCGCCCGGCTGGGGTCATCTCCCCGCCGCAGCGTTACATACCTCAGTCAGGAAAGCGGGCGGCCAGGGCGGCGTCCAGCTTGGTGTACTGGGAGTATTGGAGCAATTCGTAGAGTTCCTGGCGCGTTTGCAGTTGGTCGAGGAAGTGTTCCTGGGTGCCGGTGTCGCGCAGCTGGCGGAAGGTCTGTTCCACAGCTTTCATCATCGCCCGGAAGGCGGTCATCGGGAAGATGACCATGCGGTACCCCAGGGCGGCGAACTGGGCCACTGTGAGGTAAGGGCTCTTGCCGAACTCGGTCATATTGGCCAGCAGGGGCGCCTTGACGGCCTCGGCGTAGCGGCCGAACTCCTCGGGGGTCTGCAACGCTTCGGGGAAAATCGCATCGGCCCCGGCCTCCAGGTAGCGCAGGCCGCGTTCGATGCTGGCCTCCAGGCCTTCCACGGCGCGGGCGTCGGTGCGGGCGATGAGCATAAAGTCGGGGTGGCGGCGGGCCTCGGCAGCGGCGGCCAATTTGCGCTCCATCTCCGCCGGCGAGATCAGGGCCTTGCCCTCCAGATGGCCGCAGCGTTTGGGGGCCTGTTGGTCTTCTAGGTGGAGGCCGGCTAGACCCGCCTGCTCGTAGGACTGCACCGTGCGCATCACCTGCATCGCGTCCCCGTACCCGGTGTCCGCGTCGCAGAGGGCCGGCACCTTTACCGCTTGGGCGATGTACCCGGCCTGGCGAGCCATCTCGTCCATGCCCAAGAGGCCGATGTCGGGGTACCCGGCCAGGCCGTTGATCAGACCCGCCCCCGAGATGTAGACCGCCGAAAAGCCCAGTTGCTGGGCGAGCATGGCCACTGGCGCGTTGAAGGCCCCGGGCAACACCACGGTCTGCTCGGCGATGAGACGGCGCAGGGTGCGGGGCTTGTCGACGGGCGGATCAACCGGCTTGAGCAGCATTCACACCTCGATGGTGGAATCGCGTTCTGGACCCACCGAGATCAGCGAGATCGGGGTGCGGCTCAGTTGGGCGATGCGCTCCACGTAGTGGCGGGCCGGCGCCGGCAGGTCCCCGAAACGCCGCACCTCGGTGGTGGGCGTGTTCCAGCCCTCTGCCTCCTCGTAGATGGGCACGCATTTTTCCAGCGCCCTGGGGTCCAGCGGGAAGTCGTTCAGCACTCGGTCCTCCAGCTGGTAGCCGGTGCACAGCTTGAGCTGCGGGAAGGTGTCCAGCACATCGAGCCGGGTCAGGGCCAGGCTGGTGAGGCCGTTGATGCGAGCCGCAAGGCGCAGGATGGGGGCATCGAACCAGCCGCAGCGGCGCGAGCGGCCGGTGGTGGCCCCGTATTCGTGCCCCACTTCGCGAATGCGCTCGCCGGTCTGATCGAGCAACTCGGTGGGGAAAGGACCGTTGCCCACCCGAGTGGTGTAGGCCTTGGTGACGCCGATGATCTGGTCGATGCGGGTGGGGCCGATACCGGTGCCGGTGCAGGCCCCGCCGGCGGTGGTGTTGGAAGAGGTGACAAAGGGATAGGTGCCGTGGTCGATGTCCAGCAGGGTGCCCTGCGCGCCCTCACACAACACGGTCTTGCCCAGGTCCAGCGCCTCGTTGAGCAAGAGCGAGGTGTCGGCGATATAGGGCCGCAGCCGTGCGGCATAACCCAGATAGGCCTCGATGATCGGCGCCGCGTCGAGGGGAGCGTGGTCGTAGAGGCGGCGCAGCAGTTCGTTCTTGGCGGCGATGACCACCTGCAGCCGCTGGCGCAGGTGCTCGGGGTCGAGCATGTCCACGACCCGCACCCCTTGCCCGCGCTCCACTTTGTCGCGATAGCAGGGACCGATACCCCGGCCCGTAGTGCCGATCTTGTCGCTGCCCCGGCCATCTTCGGCCAGTTGGTCCAGCAGTTTGTGGTAGGGCATGACCAGGTGGGCATGGTGGCTGATAAAGAGCCGGCCGGCGGTGGAGATGCCCTTGGTCTGCAACTCGTCAGCTTCCTGGAGCAAGGCCTCGGGGTCCACTACCACCCCGTTGCCCACCACGCAAATCGTCCCCGGGTGCATGATCCCCGAGGGGATCATGTGAAAGACAAAAGTGGTGTTTCCCACCTTGACGGTGTGTCCGGCGTTGGCCCCGCCCTGGTAGCGCACCACCAGGTCGGCGCCCATGGTCAGGTAGTCGACCACTTTTGCCTTGCCCTCATCTCCCCACTGTGCTCCCAGCACTACTTTGGTTGGCATCTCGTTTTCCTTACTAGAGACTGATTTGCTTGGCCCAGACGATGTTGTTGTGGGCCAGGATTTCGGCCAGCACCGCGTCGGGGATGAGGCTGTCCACGTTGAGGATGGTCAGCGCCCGGCCGCCCACCTGATGGCGGCCGCAGGACATCTGGGCGATGTTGACGTGATGCGTGCCCATCACCGTGCCGATGCGGCCGATCACGCCGGGTACGTCTTCGTTGATATAGAAGAGCATGTGGCCTTCGGGGATGGCGTCGAAACTGTATTCGTCTAGCCGAACCAGGCGGGGGTCGCTTTTGCCGAAGAGGGTGCCCGAGAGGATGCGCCGGGCGGTGGCGGTCTGATAGATTACCGTGATCAGGCTGGCATAGTCCTCGTGCTCGCTGCTCTTGAGTTCATCGACCCGCACCCCGCGTTGCTGGGCGAAGAGGGGGGCGTTGACAAAATTCACCGGCTCGTCGGAGATGTTCCCCATGATGCCCTTGAGCACGGCGGCGGTCAGCGGCGAGGTGGGCGTGGCGGTCACATCGCCGTGGTACTCGACGGTGATGCGCTCCAGCTGGCCCTCGCTCAATTGGGCCAGGATACCTCCCAAGCGTTCGGCCAGGTCGATATAGGGTCGGAGTTTCTGGTAGACCTCGGGCTCCACCGAGGGCACATTAACCGCGTTGCGGATGACCCCGTTGAGCAACACGTCGCTCACTTGTTCGGCGATCTGCAGGGCCACGGTGGCCTGGGCCTCGCGGGTGGAGGCACCCAGGTGGGGGGTGCAGATCACCCGCTCATGGGCCACCAAGGGGCTGAGGCCGGGCGGTTCCTCCACAAAGACGTCGAGCGCGGCGCCGGCCACCTTGCCGCTGTCGAGGGCGCGCAGCAGTTCGGCCTCGTCGATGATGCCGCCGCGCGCGCAGTTGAGCAGGAAGATCCCTTCCTTGCACTGGGCCAGCTGCGGGCCCGAGATCAGGTGACGGGTCTGGGTGGTGAGGGGCAGGTGGACGGTGATGAAGTCGGCCTCGGCGTAGATCTGTTCGAGAGGGGCCAACTGGGTCCCGAAGGCCAGGGCCATCTCCTCGGAGACAAAGGGATCGTAGCCGAGGACCTTCATTTTGAAGGCCGAGGCCCGCTGGGCCACCTCGCGGCCCACCTTGCCCAGGCCGAGAACCCCAATCGTCTTACCGGCCAGCTCCACCCCGGTGTAGCGGCCGCGCTCCCACTTGCCGGCCTTCAGCGAAGCGGTGGCCTGGGCGATGTTGCGGGCCAGGGCCATCAGCATGGCAAAGGAGTGTTCGGCGGTGGAGACTGAGTTGCCGCCCGGGGTGTTCATGGCGATGACCCCGTGCCGGGTGGCCGCGGCCACGTCGATGTTGTCTACCCCGGCACCAGCGCGGCCCACCACTTTGAGGCGGCGGGCCTCCTGGAGCAACGCTTCGTTCACCTGAGTGCTGCTGCGCACGATCAGCCCCTCGTACTGGCCGATGATGCGCTGCAGTTCTTCGGGGGTGAGACCGGGCTGCTGATCCACCTCAATGCCGCGCTGGGTCAGCATAGCGGCGCAGCCGGCCTCCAGCTTTTCGCTGATCAGGACTTTCATGCGGGTTTGCCGTGGTTGGGGCGTTTTGCTCCGGATTCCTGGTAGATCCACTCCAGCGCCTCGTCGCGCCCCTCGCCGGTGACTGCCGAGAATGGCAGGTAGGCCAGCCCGGTCAAAGTACCGTCAGCGGTCAACTGGTCCAGGCGGCGGTGCCACTGCTGGCGGGAGAGCTTATCCAGCTTGGTGAAAACCAACAGGAAGGGTTTGGGGTGTTGCTTCAGCCAATCGATCATCGCCAGGTCCAGGTCGGTGGGGCCGTGGCGCGCGTCGATCAACTGGATGATGGCCCGCAGTTCGGCGCGGCGCTCCAGAAATCCCTGGACCAGCCGGCCCAGCGCGAGACGCAACTCCATCCCGCCTTTCACAAAGCCGTACCCGGGCAGATCCACCAGGTAGAGGGCGTTCTCGACGCGGTAGTAATTGAGCTGCTGGGTCTTGCCCGGAGTGGAACTGGTGCGGGCCAGGCTGCGGCGCTGTACCAGCCGGTTGATCAAGGAGGACTTGCCCACGTTGGAGCGGCCAGCCAGCGCCACCTCGGGCAGACCATCGGCGGGCAGGTCGCCCCGGTCCACTGCGCCCACCACAAATTCAGCCGAGCGGATGTGCATCACTCAGGCCCGCCAGCGCCGGGACTGATCCTCGTCCTCGTCGCCGGCATGTTCCACCCCTTGGACGATCATCTCGGCCGTCACCGAAATCTGTTGTAATCCTGCTTGCGAAGGCACCTCGTACATGATGTCCATCATCGCCTGTTCCAGGACCGAACGCAGACCGCGCGCCCCGGTGCCCTTTTTGATGGTCAGCTCCACCACCTTGCGCAGGGCCTCTTCGGTGAACTCGACCTTTACCCCGTCGATCTCGAAGAGCCGTTGAGTCTGGCGGATGAGGGCATTCTTGGGTTCGGTGAGGATCTTGAACAGGTCGTCTTCGCTCAGCGGGTCGAGGGTGGTGACCATGGGCAGGCGCCCGACCAGTTCGGGGATGAGGCCAAAGGCGAGCAGATCCTCGGGCTGCACCAGAGGGAGAACCTCACTGGGAGCGGCGGTTTCGGGAATGCCATAGCCCGAACCGAAGCCCATGGTGCGCCGGCCCACCCGCTGGCTGATGATCCGGTCCAACCCCTCGAAGGCACCGCCGCAGATGAAAAGGATATTGCGGGTGTTGATCTGAATCATCGGCTGCTCGGGGTGCTTGCGCCCTCCCTTGGGCGGGATATTGGCCACGGTCCCCTCCACCATCTTGAGCAGCGCCTGCTGCACCCCTTCACCCGAAACATCGCGACTGACCGAGGGGGTGGCGTTCTTGCGGGCGATCTTGTCCACCTCGTCCAGGTAGAGGATGCCTTTTTCGGCGCGCCCCACATCGTAATCGGCCGCCTGCAGCAGACCCACCAGAATGTTCTCTACATCCTCGCCCACATATCCGGCCTCAGTGAGGATGGTGGCATCGGCGATGGAGAAGGGCACCTTGAGCACCCTGGCAAGGGTCTGGGCCAGCAAGGTCTTGCCCGTGCCCGTGGGACCGATCAATAAGATGTTGCTCTTCTCCAGCTCAACGCTGTCGAGGTCCACGCCCGAGCGGATGCGTTTGTAGTGGTTGTACACCGCCACCGAGAGCAGTCTCTTGACCTGCTCCTGCCCGATCACGTACTCGTCGAGAACGGTCTTGATCTCGGGGGGTTTGGGGATCTGGCCGGCGTCCCAGGGGGTGCTCTGCTTTTTGTTCTCGGCCAGCACCTCATTGCACAGCCGGACACATTCGTTGCAGATGTAGACCGAGGGGCCAGTGATGATCTTGTCGACCTGGCTGGTGTTGCGTCCGCAGAAGGAACAGCGCGGCTCGGGTTTTGGAGGCCGTCGGCGCACTGGCTTGCCTCTCGCGAAAAGGGCGGGGCCTCAGCCGGCGGCTTCGGCCTTGGGGGCACCGGTGAGGGACGCCGGCAGGATGAGGTCGTCGATGAGGCCGTAATCCTTGGCCTCCTGGGGGCTCATGAAGAAGTCGCGTTCGGTGTCGCGTTGGATGCGCTCCAGCGGTTGGCCGGTGCGCTCCGCCAGGATGTCGTTGATCTGCTGGCGGATCTTGATGATCTCGCGGGCGTGGATCTCGATGTCGGTCGCCTGGCCGCCGATACGGCCCATGGGCTGGTGGAGCAGGACGCGGGCGTTGGGCAGGCTCTGACGCTTGCCCCGAGTGCCGCCGGCCAGCAGCACCGCCCCCATGCTGGAGGCCTGGCCAATGCAGATGGTGGCCACACTGTTGGGGATGTACTGCATGGTGTCGTAGATGGCCAGCCCAGCGGTCACCGAGCCCCCCGGGGTGTTGATGTAGAGGGAGATGTCTTTCTTGGGATCCTCAGAGGCCAGGTAAAGCAATTGGGCGATGACTAGGTTGGCGATCATGTCGCCGATGGGCGTGCCGATGAAGACGATGCGTTCCTTGAGCAGGCGCGAGTAGATGTCGTACGAGCGCTCGCCCCTGCCCGTCTGCTCGATGACCATGGGAATCAGCGACATGTTACACCGCCTGTTCTTCGAGCTCGGCCTGCTCGGCGAGAAAAGCAAAAATCTTATCCTCCAACGACTCCTGGCGCAGGTCGTCCAATCTGGGAGAGCGCTTGAGGGCCTCGGGGTCGAGGTTGTGCTCGGCAGCGCGCTGCTGGAGAAAAGCCTCGAACTCCTCATCGTCGACCTCGATCTTGGTCTGCTTGCGCAGCGCCTCGATGAGCAGAAAGGTTTTCAGTCGGCGCACGGCAAAGGTCCGCTCCTCTTCGCTGTGTTCATGGTCGTGTTCGTGGTCATGGTCGTGTTCGTGATCATGGTCATGGTCATGGTCATGGTCGTGATCATGGTCATGGTGGCCCTGCTCGCGGCGGTGCACCGAATCCAGGTAGTTGTCGATCAGACCGGCGGGCAGGTCGAAAGAATTTTTTCTGATCAGGTCGCTGACCAAGTCGCTGCGCAGGCGCTGGCGGGCCAAGTACTCCCATTGGCGCTCAAGCTGCTGGCTCAGGTGCTGGCGCAACTCGGCCAAGGTCTGGAAGGACTCACCCACCGTCTTCGCAAATTCGTCATCCAGGGCAGGGAGGGTGCGCTGCCGCACCTGCCGGGCCTGTACCCCGAAGCGCTCCTGCTTGCCGGCCAATTCCTTGTCGGGCAGGTCGTCGCGGTAGGAGAAAAACACCTGCCGCTCCTCGCCGGCCTTAATACCCAGCAGGGCTTCCTCGAACTGAGGGCTAGGAGCATTTTCGTTGCCGATAATGAAGTAGCGCTCCTCGTAGCGCTCGCCGACGATGGGCAGGCCGGCTTCGTCGAGGCGTTGCAGATCGGCGATGAGCACGTCGCCCTTACTGAGAGGTAGATCTGCCGTCTCCTCGGTGGCGTGGCGCCCCTGGAGTTCGTGCAATTGGCGGTCAATTTCCTCGTCGCTCACCGTGTGTACCAGACGTGTGGCCTTGAGCTGCTCGTAGCTTTCCAGCTGCACCTCGGGCCAGATGTCTAGGTTGGCGGCGAAGCTGAGAGGCTGGCCGGGCTGGTAGTCGAGCTTGGTGATACGCGGCGGGGCAGCTGGTACCAGATTTTCGGCCTGGGCCGCCTCACCCATCAGCGCGGGCAGCAACTCGCTGACCACGCTCTGGCGGATGGCCTCGCCATAACGCCTTTCGACGAGGGTGAGGGGGACCTTGCCCTTGCGGAAACCGGGGATTTCGAGCCGGCGCTGGTAGTCCTTCACTGCCTTGGCGACTGCCGCCTCGATGCGTTCGGCCGGCACCTCGACTTCTAGTTCCCGCTCCCACTTGCCTTTTTCAGTGACCTTGGTTTTCACGGTTGATTCCTGTGGTGAGTACATAAAAATGCAGCCGCTCAATCCGGAATAGGCTGCAGAGCAGGATTCCTGCGGCGTGCGATCTAGTTCGGCTCTGGGCGTGCGAAAGGGGGGACTCGAACCCCCAAGCCCTTGCGGGCACCAGATCCTAAGTCTGGCGCGTCTGCCAATTTCGCCACTTTCGCATACAAGTATGCTTAGACAATATATGAGCGGTGATATCTAGGGTCAAGGTTGGCGGGATCTTGGGACCTGTATGTATCGGCTCAGGATTTCGATTTGGACCCCATACTGGCGATGCGGACCTGTGCTTTTGCCAGGTCCGGGGTCAAGGTTTGCCGGGCCCCGCTATTCCAGAATACCCGCTCAGGACCTGGGTTCATACCTGCGGCCACTGCTGCGGACCTGTGCTTTTGCCAGGTCCGGGGTCAAGGCAGTTGGGATGCCGGCTCAGTCCTGAGGCACCACCCAGGCTTCCATACGGCGGGTGATCTCCTCGCGCAACTGGGCGATGGCCACTCGGTCCTGGGCCATGGAATCGCGCTCGCGCAGGGTGACGGTCTGATCCTGGAGGGTCTGGGAGTCGACGGTGACGCAGTAAGGGGTTCCGATCTCATCCATGCGGCGGTAGCGCCGGCCGATGGCGCCGCTCTCGTCATAGAACACCGGGAAGTGGAGCCGCAACTGGGCCGTGACCTGCTGGGCTAACTCAGGCATGCCGTCGCGCTTGACCAGTGGCAGGATCGCCGCCTTAAGCGGGGCGATGCGCGGGTGGAAAGACATCACCACCCGGGTCTCGCCCTCAACCTCATCCTCGCGGTAGGCCTCCACCAGGCAGGCCATGGTGGTGCGGCTGGCACCGATGGAGGTCTCAATCACCGAGGGCAGGATCTTCTCGCGGCTCTCCTCGTCAAAATAGCGCAGCGCCTTGCCCGAGAACTTCTCGTGCTGGCCCAGGTCAAAGTCGCCGCGGTTGTGCAGGCCCTCGATCTCGCCCCAACCGAAGGGGAACTCGTATTCGACGTCGAAGGCGGCCCGGGCGTAATGGGCCAGTTTGTCGTGCTCGCGCAAGCGAAGCCGCTTTTGGGGCAGACCAACCTGGGCAAACCACTGCCAACGCTCGTTGCGCCAGTAGTCGAACCAGTGGTTCTCGGTGCCCGGCTTGACGAAGAACTGCATCTCCATCTGCTCAAATTCGCGGGTGCGGAAGAGGAAGTTCTTGGTGTTGATCTCGTTGCGGAAGGCCTTGCCGATCTGGGCAATGCCAAAGGGCAGCTTCTGGCGCATGGCCGCCTGGACGTTGAGAAAGTTGACGTAGATGCCCTGGGCCGTCTCGGGCCGCAGGTAGACTCTGGAGTTGTCCTCCTCCACCGGGCCGACAAAGGTCTTAAACATCAGATTGAAGGCGCGCGGTTCGGTGAGCACCCCCTTGTTGCCGCACACCGGGCACTGTCCGGCTGTCCGCTGCGCCTCGCTGAGGGTGTCATCGCGAAAACGCGCCTTGCAGGTGCGGCAGTCGATGAGCGGGTCAGTGAAGTTGTCCACATGGCCCGAGGCCTCCCACACCCTGGGGTGCATCAGGATGCTGGCGTCCAGGCCTTCCACGTCCTCGCGGTAGGTCATGGCTTTCCACCAGGTCTCCTTGATGTTGCGCAGCAGCGCCACCCCCAGGGGGCCGTAATCCCAACAGCCATTGAGGCCGCCGTAGATCTCGGAGCTCTGAAAGATGAAGCCCCGGCGTTTGCACAGGGAGACGAGTTTGTCCATCACGTTGGCCATCGAGCGTTATCCCTTCTATTTGACGGCTACTGATTCGAGAAAGTCGAGCGACTTGAGGTGGCTGTGCTGGCCGCCGTGGTATTCCAGAAAACTGCGCAGCATGCTGCGGACTTCACCGCGGCGAGCCGGCACCGCGGGCATGGCCTCCGGCTGGTAGGCGCTCAACTCCTGCAAGCCTGCCAGCAGCCTCAAGCTGTCGCCGGCTACCCGGATCCCGCCAGCGGCAGTCCCGCAGCGGGCGCACAGGCCGCCTCCCAACGCCGCGCTGAACCACAGCCATTCCCCTTCGAGCAGGGCGCGGCACGAGGTGCAATGGTGCAGCTCGGGGCGGTAGCCCAGGGCCTCGGCGGCGCGCAACTGAAAGTACCAGAACAAGGGCTCCACCTGCCGCCCTTCCACTTCTTCGAGGCCGGCCAACACCCCCGCCAGACAGCGATAGAGCCGCCGGTTGGGGTCGCGCTCTACGGTCAGGCGGTCGACCAGTTCGCAGGCAGCGCTGCCAAAGGAGAGGCGCTCCAGGTCTTTGAGCAGGTCCGGAAAGGCGCGCAGCGCGTCACAGTCGCTGAGGGTCTGCAATTCTCGTTCGTCGCGCAGATAGCAGACTACCTGCACCTCGGTCATCAGCTCCAGCGCCCCGCCGAATTTGCTCTTGGGCTTGCGAGCCCCCTTGGCCGTGGCTTTGAGCTTGCCTTCGTCCTCAGTGTAGAGGGTCACCAGCTTGCTGGTCTCGCCCATACGTCGGGTGCGCAGCACCACGGCCTTGGTTTTGATGATGCGGCTGGGCATAAGCGGTTATTCTCCGACGGGCTGTTCCCCTGGTTCCCGCAGCCGGTAGACCTTCTCTCCCGGCTTGACCATGCCGTATTCCTCGCGCGCTACCTTCTCGATGTAGTCCTTGTCGTGCTCCAGCATGGTGAGGATCTGGCGCAGGCTGTCGTTTTCGGCCTGCAGTTGGTCCACGCGTGCCTGCAGCACGGATAAGGCCTGGGACTGGCGGCGGATCTCCAAGAGGCCCTCATCCCCGCCCACAAACAGATAGAAGATGCCGCCGAGGACCAGCAGGGCCAGCCCCAGCCGCCAGCGGGAGTTACCGGCAGATTCGGCCTGCGGCCTGAGAGGCGAGCGGGCCACCCCCTCACCTTTGCCCGGTGGGCGGGGCGGGGTCGAGCAGGACCAAGTCGTCGCGGTGGATCACTTCTACCGGAGGGCGCCCCAGCAGCTCTTCGACCTCGGCCGAGTGTTTGCCGAGGATCTGGCGCAGTTCGGCAGCGGTGTACCGGCTCAGACCGCGGGCCACCTCCTCTCCTGCTTCGTTCTCGACCCGGATCGCCTCCCCGGCCTCAAAGTCGCCCTTGCAGGTCACCACCCCCACTGGCAGCAAGCTTTTGCCCAGGGAGACCAAGGCGCGCTGGGCGCCCCGGTCGATCACCACCGCGCCGGCGCAGTGGGAGGCAAAGGCGATCCAGCGCTTGCGGCTCTGGAGACGCTTGTGGTCTGGAGTGAAGAGGGTGCCCAGCTCGGCGCCTTCCATGATCTCGACCAGCCGGTGTTTGCGGGCATGGGCGATCAGGGCCATCTCGCCGCAAGTGGTCATGAGTCGGGCGGCCTGCAGTTTGGTGGCCATGCCACCGCGCCCCACCTTGTTGGACGAGCGGCCTACCAGGGCGTCGAGCCGCGGGTCGGCCCCCTCCACCTGATTGAGCACCTCGCCGCCTGTCGCTCCTGGCGTATAGGCGGCGTACAAGCCCTCCACGTCGGAGAGCAGGACCAGCAGCTGGGCCTGGATCATGTTGGCCACATATGCGGCCAATACGTCGTTGTCGCCGATGGCCCGCTTCAGCTCGGCCACACCCACGCTGTCGTTTTCGTTGATGATGGGCACTGCCCCATAGGAAAAGAGCTGGCGGAAGGTGTTCTTCAGATTTAGGTAGCGGCGGCGGCTGTCGAGAATGTCCTCGGCGGTCAGCAGCACCTGGCCGATGAGCACCCCGTGTTTCTTGAAGAGCCCCTCGTAGGTGTGCATCAGCAGATTCTGGCCCACGGCGGCCAGGGCCTGCAACTCGGCCACGCTCCGGGGGCGGGTCTGTAGGCCCAGACGGCCCATGCCCGAGGCCACGGCCCCCGAGGAGACCAAGGCCACCTCCAGGCCGCGCTGGCGCAGCGCGACGATCTCGCGCACCAATTTGGCCATCACCCGCCGGTCCAGGGTCCAGTTGGCGGTGGTCAGGCTGCTGCTGCCGATCTTGATCACCACCCGCTTCACCTGGCGCAGGCGGGCGCGACGACTCTCAGCGGCGGATGGCATGCCTCACTCCCGGACCACCACCCCGCGCGCCTTCAGGTATTCCTTAACCTGGGGGATGGTGTACTCGCCGAAGTGGAAGATGGAGGCCGCCAGGGCGGCACTGGCCTGGCCTTCGGTGAGCACCTGGTAGATATGCTCCGGATTGCCGCAGCCCCCCGAAGCCACCACTGGTACCCGCACCCGTTCGGCGACGGCGCGGGTGAGTTCCAGATCGTACCCGTCGTGGGTGCCGTCGGCGTCGATGCTGTTGATTACCAATTCGCCCACCCCGCGGTCCACCAGCTCGGCAACCCATTCTAGGGCGTCGCGGCCGGTGGGCTTGCGGCCGCCGTTGATGTAGACCTCCCAGGAGGGGAGCTGGCCTTCGGCGGCGGGCCGGCGCAGAGCGTCGATGGCGCCAACGATACACTGGCTGCCGAAACTCTCGGCCCCCTGGCGGATCAGGTCGGGGTTGGTCACCGCGGCCGAGTTGATCGAAACCTTGTCCGAGCCGCTCTTGAGCAGCGTGCGGATGTCCTCAAAGGTGCGGATGCCCCCGCCCACGGTGAAGGGGATGAAGACCTGCTCGGAGACCTTGCCCACTAGGTCGCGGACAATGGCCCGGTCTTCGGCCGAGGCGGTGATGTCGTAGAAGACCAACTCGTCGGCCCCGTCGTGGTCGTAGCGCAGGGCCAGTTCCACCGGGTCGCCGGCATCGCGGTCGGCGGAGAACTTGACGCCGCGCACGTTGCGGCCGGCCTTGACGTCGAGGCAGGGGATGATGCGTTTGGCCAACATGGTCTTAGTTCAACCTCGCGAAGTTCTCCAGCAGCTTTAGGCCCGGTTGCTGGCTCTTCTCGGGGTGGAACTGGACGCCAAAGAGGTGGTCGCGCGCGGCGACGGAGGTGTACTCTAGGCCGTACTCGGTGGTGCCGGCCACATCCGCCGGGCTTTCCGAGTCGACATAATAGGAGTGGACAAAATAGAAGAAACTCAGATCGGTCACCCCGGCGAGGATGCTCACGGGCTTTTGGATAGAGACCTGGTTCCAGCCGATCTGGGGCACCCGTTCGGCCGGCGGGAAGCGGCGGACCTTGCCCGGGAACAACCCCAACCCGGGATGGGTCCCCATTTCTTCGCTCTCGGCAAACATCAGCTGCAGCCCCACGCAGATGCCCAGGAAGGGTTTGCCTTGTTCGATACCCCGCAGCAGCGCCTCGACCCAGCCGCGCTCCACCAAGTTGCGCATGGCATCGCCAAAAGCCGCATCTCCGGGTAGGACCAGATGGCTGGCGGCCTCCAGTTGGGCCGGTTCTTCGCAGATGGAGGCCACAAAGCCCAGGTGTTCAAAGGCCTTCTGCACGCTGCGCAGGTTGCCCATGCCATAGTCGACGATGGCGATCATGAGTTCCCCAGTTGGATCGAGCGCTCGGTGGCTGCTTGCACTGCGCTGATCAAGGCGTCGCGCAGGCCCTTCTCTTCGAGTTTGTGCAGGCCGGCGATGGTCGTGCCGCCCGGCGAGGTGACCTGGTCGCGCAGGATGGCCGGGTGTTGCCCACTTTCGAGGACCATACGGGCGGCGCCCAGGGCGGTCTGGGCAGCCAGCTTGAGGGCCACCTCCCGGCTCAGTCCCATCCGCACCCCCCCATCGGCCAGGGCCTCGATAACCATATAGATATACGCCGGTCCGCTGCCCGATAGGCCGGTCACCGCGTCCATCTGATATTCGCCCACCAGCACGGTGCTGCCCACCTGGTCGAAGATGGAGCGCACCAATTCCACCTGGGCTGGGGTGGCGTACTTGCCGCCGCAGACGCCCGAAGCTGCCGCGCCCAACTGGGCCAGAGTCTGGGGCATGACGCGGACTACCGGGATCGGCTTTTCCAGCTGGATCTCGATGGCAGCCGTGCTCACGCCGGCCATGATGGAGACCAGGACCTGGTCCGGGCGCAGATGCTGCTTTACTAGTTGAAAGAGAGCGGGGGCACTCTGCGGCTTGACGCCTAGGACGACTACCTGTTGCCCGAGGATGGCGTCTTCAGCCTGGGTGCTGGTCCGCACGCCTAGGTTGCGCAGGGGCTGGAGTACGGTATCGCGCAGATCGGTGGCCGTCAGCTGGTTGGGAGAAATACAGCCGGCCGCAACCAGCCCACTGATCAGCGCGCCGCCCATGTTGCCGGCGCCGATGATGCCTACTTTGCATTCTTCAGTCATAAGATGTTCTGCGCTAGACGGAGAAATTGCGAGTGATTTTAAGATAGACCACCGACACAAAACGTGCAATTTCTGCTTGACGATTTTGACTGTATGATGGTATCTTACACAAAACAGTAACAAATGCATGGCGTTTTTAGGGGGAGGTAATGACACGATGCGCAGAACCTTCTGGGAGGGGGTGATCAACCGAGCGTAGACCGGGACACTCACAGCAGTTGTCTCAAATCACGGCCTAAATTCGTTTGATCACTCAGGATTCACATCGTGACATCATCATAACGAGGAGAACAACCATGGCAGCAAAAAAGAAAGCCGCTCCGAAGAAGGCCGCAGCAAAAAAGAAGGCCGCTCCGAAGAAGGCCGCTCCGAAGAAGGCGGCCCCGAAGAAGGCGGCCCCGAAGAAGAAGGCTGCAGCCAAGAAGAAGAAGTAAGGAGAGAATAGAGATGGCCAAGCAAAAGGCTGCTCCGAAGAAGAAGGCGGCGGCCCCGAAGAAGGCCGCTCCGAAAAAGGCTGCTCCGAAAAAGGCTGCTCCGAAAAAAGCTGCTCCGAAAAAAGCTGCTCCGAAGAAGGCTGCTCCGAAGAAGGTCAAAGCTAAGCGCAAGCCCAACCCTTCCTTCATGAAGCCCCTGCAGCCCTCAGCGGCGTTGGCAGCTATCGTAGGCGGCAAACCCCTCCCCCGCACGCAGGTCGTCAAGAAACTCTGGGAGTACATCAGAAAGCACGGCCTGCAAGATTCCCAGAACAAGCGCATGATCAACGCGGACGACAAGCTCAAGGCCGTCTTTGACGGCAAGAAGCAGGTGAGCATGTTCGACATGACCAAACTGGTCAATAAGCACCTGAGCTGATCAGCGCCGTACTGCGCTCGTGTCGCCAAAAGAAGGGGATTCCCTCACTGCGGGGGAAGCCCTTCTTTTTTTTTGTCTTTTTACTTAGGTTCTACTCTCTACTTTAGCAGGAGCATGGACTGGATGAAAGCGCTTGTCGCTCTCGCGGACGGCACGGTGTTCCGGGGAACCTCCGTGGGCGCCACCGGCGAGGCCTTGGGAGAGATGGTCTTCAACACCAGCATGACCGGGTATCAGGAGATCCTGACCGATCCCTCCTATGCCGGCCAGATGGTCACCATGACCTATCCGCTGATCGGCAACTATGGGGTCAACCCAGAAGACGAGGAGTCGGCGCGGCCCCAGGTGCGGGGCTTCCTGGTCAAGGAGTGCTGTCGGCGGCCAAGCAACCGGCGCGCCACCCAGAGCTTGCCCGAGTACCTGGAGGCC
>CAMAVQ010000057.1 GCA_945861755.1 Gemmatimonas phototrophica | reverse complement strand
TTGGGTTAGCTGCTGCACCGTAGCTACAGTATATTCTTCCATGAGCGTATCCTTTCGCCCTCGCCAAAGGGCAGTGAGTGATGGTGACATACTCAGGATACGCTCTTTTTTTGTCCCCGGCCATCCACAACTTTTGAATATATCTCGGCAGCAGCCGGCCCCCAGGTTTGAGGAAGCGCCGGCGCGCATCGCCAAAAACCGGCCAAATGCCCTCATCCAGGCCAAAGTCCCCGATCAATTCGGCCACCACCAGGTCCACCCGCTCGGGAACCTCCACCTTGGTGGAATGGCCGGCGATAAATTCGATTCGCCCCTCCAGGCCATGGTGCCGGGCCAGTTGCCGGGCCACCTCCAGGATATGCCCCCGCTCCACCGCATAAACCTTGCCGGCGCCGTACTGGCAGGCCAGCATGGCCAGCAAACCGCTGCCGGTGCCGATGTCCAGCACCACATCTCCGGGGCGCAGGGCCTGGCGAAGGGCGGTTCCCATGGCTCGAACCCGCGGCAGATCCGCCAGCATCTCCCGATGCCAGTCGACTTCAGAACTGGCCACGAGCTGTCTTGACAAGTGTCGGGGGCTGCACTACCTTGCCGATTCCCAGCCCCCGTGGGAGGAAAGACTCATGCCGCGCGTCAATATTGTGCTCCCCGATGAGATTCTGGGACAGATGGATCAGGTCGCCGAGGAGGAAGGCCTGAACCGCAGTGAGTTGATCCGCCAGGCCTTTGGGGTCTACCTGGAGCGGCGCGCCGAAACTGACCAGCGCCAGCAGCGACAGGCCGACATCCAGAAAGCCATGAAATTGCAAGATAGTCTGCGCCAGAATCTACCCCCCTGGGATGCCCTCAAGATCCTGCGCGAAGAGCGCCAAAGGCCATGATCCGTTATGCCCTAGACACCTCGGTTCTGCTGCATTGGTTCTCCCAGACCAGCGACCAGGATACAGAAAGGGCCTTGCGCCTGCGCCAGGAGCACCTCGACCAGTCCATCGAGCTGATCGTGCTCGACCAAGTCATCTACGAATTGATCCACGTCCTCAAGGAGAGCCGCCGCATCGACTGCGACCAGCTGGCCACCGCGCTGGCCAGCCTCGAGTTCATGCACATCACCATCGTTCCCTACAGCTACGACCTGCTGAACAAGGCGGCCAAGATCGCCTTTGAACACGATATCAGCACCTTTGCCGCCGGCGCCGTGGCTCTCAGCGCCAACTTGCGCTGCCAGATGGTGACCGCCGATGAACTGGTCTACCGCAAAATCTCCACCTTGCCCTGGACCATCTTGCTGGCCAATCTCACGCTCTGATCAGACCTGGGCCAACGCTTGCTCCAGGTCCTCCAGCAATTCCTCCTCGTCCTCGATCCCCACCGAATAACGCACCAACTGATCCTTGATCCCGATGGCCTGGCGGTCCTCCGCAGAGAGATCGTAGTAAGAGATGGTGGCCGGATGGGAAACGAGGCTTTCCACCCCTCCCAAACTCGGGGCCAAATACGGCAGACGCAGGGCATGGATGAAGTTGCGGGTACGCTCTAAGTCCCCCGCCACGTCGAAGCTGACCACCCCGCCGAAACCCCGCATCTGCCGCCTGGCGATTTCGTGGTCTGGATGGCTGGGCAGGCCCGGATAATAGACCCGTTCGACCTTGGGGTGTTGCTCCAGGTACTGAGCCATGTGCAGGGCGGTGGTATTTTGCCGCTCCATGCGCAGGGCCAGGGTTTTCAGGCCGCGGATGAGCAGATAGGAGGACTGGGGGTCGGCCATGGTGCCCACTACGTTGCGGAAATCCTTGATGCCGGCGATGATGGCCCCTCCACCGCACACCGAGCCGGCCATCAGGTCGTTGTGGCCGCCCAGGTATTTGGTGGCGCTGTGAATCACCAGATCTACCCCGTACTCCAGGGGCCGCTGATTGTAGGGGGTGGCAAAGGTGCTGTCGATGAGCACCTTGAGGCGGTGTTCCCTGGCAAAGGGCACCAGCCGCTCCAGATCGACCACGTGCAGGTGGGGGTTGGTGGGCGACTCGGCGAAGAGGATGCGGGTGGAGGGACGCACTGCTGCTTCCAGCGCCGCCCAATCGCCGGGAGGCACGGCAGTGCTTTCGACCCCGAATTTCTGGATGATCTTGCAGAACTGCACGGTGCGGCGGTAGCAGTCCTCCATAAATACCACATGTTGTCCCTGGCGCAGCATGGCCAGCAGCACCGAAGTCACCGCACTCATGCCCGTGGGGAAAAGCAGGGCTTCCTCCCCTCCTTCGAGGGCGGCCAGTTTGCGCTCGGCAACCCGGACCGTGGGGTTGCCGTACCGGCCGTATTCGAAGTGTTTGACCTTGCCCGCCTTGAAGTCGGTGAACTCGTCCAGGTTGTCGAAGACGAAGGTGGCGGTCTGGGCGATGGGGTTGGTCAGGGAGCGGGCGAACTTGCTCCGTTCCTCGCCGCTGTGTACGGCCCGGGTAGATTCACCCCGGTAGGACTGTGGCTCTTGACTCATACACCCGCCTTCAACTGGGGGACCCGGCCTGATTGCCGGCCATCCTGGCCTCCAAGGCCTTGAGGACCACGGCGCGGACCTTCTCGTAGTCCGGCTCGACATCGATGAAACGGTTGCTGTATTGGGGCTCGACCCCAAATTCCTGCAACTGGTGCTCGTGGTAGCGGGTCTTGAAGTCGGGAAACTTGAGCCCATGGGCAGTGGAGATCACCAGCACCTTGCTGTCCGGGGCAATGATCCGGCGGGTCACCAGTTTGAGCAGCACCGCCAGCGCCACCCCGGTATGGGGACAGGTGAAGAGCCCGGTGCGATCGGCGCGCGCTGAGGCATTGGCCAACTCATCTTCACTGGCCTGCTCGACTACCCCGTCGAAACGCCGCAGAGTGCGGATGGCCCGCTCCCAACTGACCGGGTTGCCGATCTGGATCGCGCTGGCCAGCGTGGTCCTGGCCTTCTGGGGTTCGAAACCGGCAAGTCCTTTTAGGTAACACTGATACAGGGGGTTGGCGTTGGCCGCCTGAGCTACGGCCAACCGGGGCAGGCGGTCGATGATGCCCATGGCCTTCATTTCGAGGAAACCCTTACCCAGGGCGCTGACATTGCCCAGGTTCCCCCCTGGGATGAGCACCCAGTCTGGCACCGCCCAATCGTCCTGCTGCACCAGTTCGATAGCCACGGTTTTCTGCCCTTCGATGCGCAGGGAGTTGCGCGAGTTGGCCAGGTAAATATTCTCGCGCTGGCTCATCTCGATGGCCAGCTCCATGCAACCGTCAAAGTCTGTTGGCAGGGTCAGGGTCAGGGCGCCGTTGGCGATGGGCTGGATCAGCTGCGAGGTGGATACCTTGTCCTTGGGCAAAAAGACGATGGCCGGGATGCCGGCGGCAGCGCAGTAGGCAGCCAGTGCCGCCGAGGTGTCCCCCGTAGAGGCGCAGGCCACCGCAGGGATGTCCTGGCCGTCGGCGATCATCTGTTTGACCATGGAGACCAACACCGTCATACCCAGATCCTTGAAGGACCCGGTGTGGCTGTTGCCGCACTGTTTGATCCACAGGTCGGCAAGACCGATCTCCTTGCCCAGGCGTTCGGCCCAAAACAGATTGCTGCCCCCTTCGTACATGGAGACGACATTTTCGTTGTCGACCACCGGGCAGACCATTTCCTTTTTGCCCCAGACCGAACTGCCGTAGGGGAAATCGGAGCGCATATAGCGCTGGTCGAAGAGTTTCCTCCACTCGTGGGCCGGCTTGCGGCACAGGGCCTCCATATCGTGTTGCACCTCGAGTAGGCCGCCGCATTTCTGGCATTCGTAGATGATCTGGTTCAGAGGATAGCGTTCATCCTCGCAATGCAGGCATTGAAACCAGGCGCGGTAGGGCATGGCTTTACCAGAACCGGAGAAGATATCAGGGAAACGGGGGTGGATTCCAAATCTATCGCAGCACCGGTGCGAAGGCAAGGAGGACAAAAAAGCGGAGCCGGGATAACCCGGCCCCGCTTGTCCTTTACTCTGGGTGCCGCGCTCAACCGAAGAGCGCGTCGATCTCGTCCTGGGAGATACTGTCGGCTTCCTGCTTGTTGTTTGGGACAGGACCGGCTTTGGGAGCGGCTTTAGGAGCAGCTTTGGGGGGAGGCGCAGCCGCAGCTTTTGGTGTCGAAGCCACCTTGACGGGGGCCGCTTTGGCCGGGGTTGGTTTGGGAACCGGAGTTGCGGCCTTGGGAGCAACTGGTTTGGCCTGGGTCGCTTTGGGTGCCGGCTTGAGTGGTTCCTCTTCTTCTTCTTCCATTCCGAGCAACTCGCTCAGATCCAGGTCGGCATCCTCGCTCTTTTCTTCATCCAATTCCAGGTCGCTCAGATCCAGTTCCGTCTCGGTGTCGCCCTGGTCCGCGAGCAAATCCAACTCCACTTCTCCTTCCTCTTCTTCCTCGCCTTTTTCTTCCTCAAACTCCAGATCGCCCAGATCCAGCTCGACCTCATTGCCATCCGCCTCTTCCTCTTCGCTCTGCCCCCCCGCCAAATCCAGTTCGGTTTCCTGCTCGTCTTGGCCGTTCTCATCGGCCATAGAATCCAGCAGGTCATTCAGATCTTCTTCGGTTCCATCCGCTGGCTCGGTCTCCTGAGCCTCCTCTAGATCTAGGTGGTCTTCCAGCTCCGCCACCTCTTCGGCCGGCTCAACCTCGGTCTCTTCACCGGGCAACTCGTCCAGATCTTCCACCTCAAGCTCATCGGCGGGATCACGCAGCAATGCGTCGATCTCCTCCTGGCTCGAGGCCGGCTGCGCGTGGCTCTCGCTGTCCTCGAACAGCGAGTCGATCCCGCCATGGACCCCGTTGCTGGTATCGGTGAGCAGTGCCTCGACCTCATCCTGGCTCACCCCTTCGAGGTTCATCGTCTCGGCCGCGCCCAAACGCGACCGGGGCACCGTATGTAATTCCTCAGCCTCAAACAGCTCTCTCTCCATCTCGGCTTCCTGCTCAGGAGAGATCTCGACGGACGACTCCAACTCATCCAGCCCAGGCATCTCCACCATGCCGGCATCCTCTTCCCTGCCCAGCAGAGCAGCCCCGAGTTGGCCAAAAGCCATTTGCAGACGCTCGTAGCGATCCTGATCCAGCCGCCCATCCCCCAGCAGCGAAGCGCTGTAGTGGGTGTATTGAATAATGTGATTCATCAGGGGCACGGCATCCTCGTACACCGTCAGGTATGCCCGCACCTTCTCGTCGGCAACGTCGCCTTTGATTTTCTCATACCACAGGTTCTTGAAGAGGGTGGACAGGGCCGCAACGGCCTCCAGCCTTTCCATCACTTGGCGCAGATCATCTCTCTCCATGGCTCAATCCCTGTGTATGGGCTGGTAGTTATCCATTTGCTCCCTTTTGAGCAATAAACGTGCCTCATCCAACGATACCGGAGGTGAGCACCTGCCCAAGGCCCGGCTTGCCCCCCTACCGCAAGATCTTGGGGGTGGCCTCCAATCGGATCAGAATGAGTGCAGGCATATTTTTCCGGCCTTGGGAGCGTTTGCCCTATAATTTACGGTCGAGAAGGTGCAAACCCAAATCAGCTTTAGCCCAATATCTTGGGCGCACTTGGGACGGAGCCCTGGGCCGGGTGCCTATTCGATCCAGCTTCGGGTTCAGACTGGATTCCGCCCTCTGCTCACTGGTCTTACATCCGACGCAAGATCAACTGTACCAACACGATAAGAATTATAGTTTCCGGTACCATATAGCTGCCGTTGTACAGCAGCGAATACATCCACAAGGGTTGTCCGGCAGGGGCGAACTGGCCGAAGAACACCACCCCCGAGGTGAAATGCGCCGCCAGCCTCAAACCACACCCCAGCAGAATGCCCAGCACAATTTGTCCCCGCGACAAAAGAGCGCGTTGCCCCCGCACCCAACCCGCACACCCCAAAGCCCCCAGAGCGATGGGATAATCTAAGAGTAACTGAATGGGATGGACGAAGACGGGGTGGATGAGGAAATCCACTACCCCATACCCGCCGCCCGCCATCACGCCGGCTTTGGCGCCGTGACGGAAGGCGATAATCAGGATGGGCAAGGCCCGTAGGCTGATGGAGCCGCCATAGGGCAAGCGAGGCAATGGCAAGGACTTAGATATCAGATCCAACACCGCGGCCAGGGCGATGGCCACCGCCAGTTCGGCATAGAGGCGGACATTCATCGACAGCCTCGAATCCAGACGGGAACCAACTCAGCTTTAATGAGTTTTAAGAGTGCGGACCAACCGGTCTTGGTTCGCATCCCTCCCGAGGGTCAGAGACAGCAACCAGGTCTCTGGCCCTTTTTCAATTGAGCCGTTGGACAATCACCACCCCGATCGGTAGAGGTAGCGGTTCGCTTGTCTGGCCCACCTCCAACTGCAACACCGCTTTTTCGAAGGCATCCATCAATTCCCCGGTGTCGAAAAAACCGGTATCCCCTCCGTCCCGGGCATTGTCCGCCTTGGAATAGCGGGCCGCCAGGGCAGCGAATTCCTCCCCCTGTTTGAGCTTCTGCAACACCTCGGCGGCTTGAACCTGGGTTTCGACGAGGATGTAGCGGGCCCTCAACTTGCCGGCCATCATCGCCTTGACCCCCGCCTTGTTGCGCTGGATGGCGAGCATCAACTCGGGATTTCTCGCCAGTTTCTCAGCCCTCTCGTAAGCTGTTAGGGCCTCGGTATAGCGCTGCTCCCTGGCGAAAAGAAAGGCGATGTTGTTGTGGGCCTCGAGGTCCTCGGGCAGGATTTTGGCCACCTCCTGGAAGTGGCCGATGGCCTGCGAAAGTGAATCCCGCTGGGTGTAGTACAACCCGAGGAAGCGGTGGGCTTCCGGGTTGCGGGCGTCTAATTTCAGCGCCTGTTCAAACGAGGCTTTTGCCTCAGGGTAATGGCCTGCCTGCAGGTGTACCGCCCCGACCAGGGTGAAGAGCGCCGAGGATTTGGGATCCATTTGCAGCGCCTGCTGGGCATAACGCATGGCCGAGTCTGGCTGGTCAGCGGCCTGAAAAACCTTGGCCAGCTCAAAACAAACTTGTGGTTGAACTGGATTTTCCTGCAGGGAACGGCGCAGGGCCATGGCCCCTTTTTCTAGTTGATTGGTTTGCAGATACAACCCAGCCAGCCGGTTGAGCACCCGGGCACTGCCAGCTCCGGCGGCCAGGGCCCGCTCGTACTGGGCTACGGCCTCAGCCAGATGACCTTGAATCGCCAATTCTTCTGCCCGCTGGGCAAGTTGGACCAGATCGGTTTGATCGGCGTAGCTTTGCACAAACGCAAAAAATAGTATCATGCATAATACACACTGTCGCATGGGATTATGACTGTTCCCTGAGTTGGATCATAACCTGCTGGGTGATCTGCTGGATCAGGGACTCCTCGGTGGGAGCAGGCGCAGGGGTCGGCACTCCCTCATCCACCTTGCAGCCGGGCCGGCCCACGATGCCGAAACGCTGCCTCAAATCGATCAGTTCACCGACGTGTTTAGGATCAAGCGTCTTGACCGACCCCAATTGATGGGCAACCAGGGCGATACGGGCGAAATGTTCCACGGTTTCCATCTTGAAATGGGCATCCATGGCGTCCCGACCCAGGGTCACCACCCCGTGGTTGGCCATCAGCACCGCGTCGTACTCCACGAGCAGGGGCCGCATGGGCTCGAATATCTCCGGGCCACCTGGGGTGCCGTACGCCGCTAGGGGGATTCCACCTAGAGAAACGATGACCTCGGGGAGAATACACTGAGTCAGGTCGATGCCGGCCACCGCAAAACCGGTGGCCGTGGGCGGGTGGGCGTGGACCACCGCGTGGATGTCGGAGCGCAGCTTATATATTTCCAGATGCATGCGGATCTCCGAAGAAATTTTCAGATGACCGGCGACCTGGCGGCCTTCCAGGTCGCAGATGCAGAGCATGTCCTCGGAGATGAAACCCTTGCTGACTCCGGTGGGGGTGCACAGGACCCGGTCCTCGCTGACCCGGACACTGATGTTGCCGTCATTGGCCGCAACGTACCCACGCTGATAGATCCGACGGCCGATCTCGCAGATCTCGCGGCGGACCATGTGGATAGCATTCATATTTGTCGCCTCGTCTCCAAAGAAAGAGCGGACTGTCCTCTGAGAGATCTCCTGTCCCCCAACCGCCGGTGGACCTGCCCATAGAGCAAGACCCAACCAGCAACCCCGGGGAACAGAACATTGAGCATAAACTGGAGAAATGCGGCATTAAACGCCACGGTCGAATCCAGCTGCAGCGGAGTAAAGACCAGCACAGCGACCGCCTCCCGCACCCCGATATCCATGATACTGAATGGCAGCAGCACCTTGAAACCAAAAAAAAGCGGTACACCCCAAAGCGCCTCCGCCGGCAGCGGCCCCCAGCTGGCTAGGAGCAGGTAAAACTGAACAAAAAAGACCAGGTTGAAGACCACTGACCAGAGACAAATCTGCAACCACACAGGTCGGGGGATCTGGCCAACTACCTCGGCTACCCGCCTCCATCCCTCGCGCTGCCCCAAGCGCCGCCTTATCCCCACCCACACCAGACCCAGGCCACCGGCGATGAGGACCACCACGCCCAAAGCCGAAAGCGCGGCGGCTGGATAGAGGACTGCCAGACCCAACCATGCCAGCAGCACCGAAACGGCGGCTGAACACAGGCGGTCCACCGCACTCAGACCGACCCAGGTAGCCTGTTTCCCCCCCAGTAAGACACCGCGCCCCAATTCTCCCAGCCTGCCGGGTGAAAATAGGCCGAGGGCAAAACCGAGCAGCAGTGAATTCAGGCCCTCTCCCCAGGTGGTCTCGGGCCTGAAAACGACCAGCAGCCGGTACCACTTTATCCATTGCACCAGGATGCCCAGGGCACCGAGAGCCAGGACGGCCCACAAGGCGTTGCTGTCCATCTCCTGCAACCGCTCCCAGATCCGCATCGGATCTAGGTAGTAGCCCAGCCCCGCCAACAAGCCGGCGGCCACCCCCGCTTTGAGCAGCGGGAGAATCCAGGATCGTTGGCTCAGGATTTTCACCAAGGGAAGAGAGGCACGGCCAGGTCAATGGCCAGCTGCTACGGTGCAAAAGTTCAATAAAGATAAATCCGAATTTTGACTCAAGTCAAGCTGTTCCAGCTAGCTGCAACAGCAGCTTGACAATACTCGGCAAGAGATCTTACCTTCAGCCCACTCAACATCGGCATCAAATCCCACTGCCGGTCTCTTCCCCACTCCTTTTGGGAGGATCCCATGTCCGCGCATCACCCGTCCGCCTCCGGGCTCCTGTTAGCTGCGGTCCTGCTCCTTCCCTCCCTGTCACAGGCCGAACCTCACTTCGCCTTTAAAGACAGCTACAAGTGCAGCGCGTGCCATGTCAACCACATCGGGGGCGGCAAACGCACGGCTTTTGGCGTTCTCTACACGCAGACCGAATTCAAACCGCTATGGGGGAAAGCTACCGAAAAAGCGGATGGTTTCTCCGCCCAGGTCGGGCCGAGCATTTCCCTGGGGGCGGATTTGATGGCCGCCCACGAAAGCTTTTTCAAGGTCGAGGAAAAAGGGCAACCGGCAGGCGAGACCCAGACCACCTTTACCCAGGACTCCCAGAACAGCTTTGGCATCAGCAGCGGACAGCTCTACATCGAGGCCGCCCTAGCGCCCGAGGTGCTTTCTCTGTACTTCGATGAAATCGTCACCCCCTCAGGCGCCCAGAGCCGCGAGGCATTCGTCCTCCTGCAGCAGTTGCCCCTCGACGGCTATCTGAAATTCGGCCGCATGCTCCTGCCCTACGGCATTCGGGTGTGGGACGATGAGGCTTTCATCCGACAGGTGACGGGCTTCAATTTCGACAACCAGGATCTGGGGGTGGCACTGGGCCTGGAACCCGGCAATACCTCTTTCAGCCTGGCCCTCAGCAACGGCACCCAGGGCGCCGGCGACGACAACCCAGGCAAGCAACTCTCCTCCGTGGGCTCGGTGTACCTGGGCAAGGTGGTCCTGGGAGGGTCTTTTTCTATGAACAAGGCCCAGGGCATCAAGCGGCTGGTCGCCGGCCCCTTTGCCAGTGCCAACTTTGGGCCCTTGACCCTGATGGGAGAAGCCGACTGGATGCGCGACCGAGGCGATGCCGAGCAGCAACAACTCATCCTCTACGGCAGTGCCGACTACTGGCTGAGGCAAAGCATTGATCTGCAGTTGCGCTGGAACTTTTTGGATCCCTATTACCGCTACCGCGCCCCGGGCGCCGCCAAGGCAGAAAAAGTGGCGGAGGACGAGAGAAGCCGCATCAGTTTGGGGGCCGATGCCCTACTCACCCCTTTTCTTTCTGCCAGTGCCCACTACCAGTTCCAAAAGAGCGTCCCCCAGGATCTGCGCGGCAATACCGACAGCTTTATCCTTGCCCTACACGCCTTCTTCTGAGCGACGATCCGGCCCCTTGCTGAACCGCCTCAACTGCGGAACAGGAAGTGGACCACATCCCCGTCCTGGACCACATAGTCGCGCCCCTCGGTGCGCAGCCTGCCCTCGTCCCGCAGCTTCGCCAGACTTCCAGCCCCGATGACCTCCAGTGCCGCAGCTACCTCGGCGCGGATGAACCCGCGTTCCATGTCGCTGTGGATGCGCCCCGCCGCCTTGAGCGCCGTGGCACCCCTGGGCAGCTGCCAGGCCTGGAGTTTGCCGTTGGCCATGGTGTAGAAGGTAATGAGGTCCAGTAGCTGGTACCCCGCCAGGGTTAACCGCTCGATGCCGGTCTCCTCCACCTCCATAGCGACCTGAAACTCCCGGCGCTCGGCGGGCTCCAACTGCGCCAACTCCGCTTCGAGTTTGACCGCGATGGCCAGCACCTGGTTCGGCCCCACTGCGCTGGCCAGCTGCTCCAGTTGTTCCCTGCCCTCGCCTTGTTCCCCCACATTGCCGATATAGAGCACAGGTTTGGCCGTCAGCAGATTGTGGGACCGGATAACCTCCAGTTCTTCGTGAGCCAGAGCCGGACTCCACCTGGGTGCCCCGCGTTGCAGGACCGCCGCGACGCGCTGAAGCACCTCAAACTCCAGACGCTGCGGGGATTGAGGGTCTGTGCGCACCACCTTGTCCAGCCGGGATAGCGCCTTTTCAATGGTTTCTAGGTCGGCCAACATCAACTCGGCTTCGACCACTTCCAAATCCCTGAGCGGAGCGATACTGCCCTCGACATGGGAGATCTGCGGATCGGCAAAACAACGCAGCACGTGGACCAGGGCATCGGCCTGGCGCACATGGCTGAGGAAGCGGTTTCCCAGCCCTTCGCCTTGACTGGCGCCCCGCACCAAACCGGCAATATCGACGAACTCAATGGCCGTCGGCGTGCAGCTCTGCGGTTTGAGCATGGCTTCCAGACTGGCCAACCGGGGGTCTGGCACCACCACCATGCCCACATTGGGGTCCACAGTACAAAAAGGATAGTTGGATGCGGGGGCATGCCCACCGGTCAACACGTTGAACAAAGTCGATTTGCCCACATTCGGAAGACCGACGATGCCAATAAAGAGCGCCATGACTACCCACCACTCGTTTATGATGTTGGCGGGACTTCGCCGCGACAGTTTCGCCCGAAACCCCTATCTTTTAAACTATAGACTCCGCACCCAAGGATCATGCCCATGAGAATCCTGGCCTGCTGCGCCCTTCTTTTTGGCCTGTCCTTCTTTTCTTGCAAGTATTTGCCCTGGGGAGATGAAAAAAACAGCAGGATGGCCGGTGATCTCAAGCAGCAGGGCGAAAGCATGGAGAAGATGGCAGAAGATCTCAAAAAGACTGCCGAGATGCTGAAAACCGAAGCCGATGCAGTGCAGAAGGAAGCTACCGAGTTAAAAAAACAGGCTGATCTCAAACAGAAGCAAGCGGACGACCTGAAGGCTAAAGCCGAGGACATGAAGAAAAAAGCCGAGGACACCAAGAAAAAAGCCACTGACCTCAGAAAATATTCGGAGGACATTGGGAAGACCAAACCCTGAGGTGCCCTAATTTTTGAGCAGCAAAAAGCCTCTGTAAGAGTTTCTCTTACAGAGGCTTTTCCTGGTCGGGGTGGACAGATTCGAACTGTCGACCCCCTGCTCCCGAAGCAGGTGCGCTAACCGGGCTGCGCTACACCCCGAGGCCTAGACGAAGAAAAATTGGACCACAAGTGAAGTGCCCCGTGGCCCATTCCCAAGAAAAATGGTCGGGGTGGTCAGATTTGAACTGACGACCACTTGCACCCCAAGCAAGTGCGCTTCCGGGCTGCGCCACACCCCGACCCAAGACTGTATGGTGAGCTATGCAGGATTCGAACCTGCGACCTCTAGCTCCGGAGGCTAGCGCTCTATCCAGCTGAGCTAATAGCCCATCTCCCTCGGAACCCAATCTGGACCGAGGGAATCGATCAGATCGCCTTCTTTTTGTGGCGATTTTTCCTCAAACGCTTTTTGCGTTTATGGGTATTGATTTTATGCCGCTTTCTCTTCTTGCCACACGGCATCCTTTTTAGCTCCTATTGGTTTGTCGTCGTCTTCGACACGCGCTCTGAGTTCTTTGGAAGGCTTGAAAACCGGTGCCCTGCGGCTGGAAATCTTCACTTCCGATCCAGTCCGGGGATTGCGACCCGTCCTCGGAGCCCGAGTCACCGTTTTGAAGGTACCGAATCCCCTGATCTCGATGTGCTCGCCGCGCTTCAAGGCCTCGATAACCGCCTCGATGAAGCCATCAACTACTACTGCTGTATCCGTTTTGGTGAGTCCTATGCCCTGAGCAATCTGCTTGACGATATCGGCCTTGGTCAAGGCACCTTCCTCCCCATTACCAGGTCAACCATCTTCTCGTCAAACTGAACTGATGATAGTCTTGGATAATAAATCATGCCAAAGCCCTTGTCAAGAGCGTATCCTCAGTTCATAGACGAAATTACGAATACCTCTTCCAGTTTGCCAAAGTTGACATTGGATTCGAGAAAGACCTCCTTGAATAGGGGGTCCCTTTTCTGTTCCCGCACCTCGATCACATCCCCGATGACGAGCCCCTTGGGGAATTTCCCCCCCAAACCCGAGGAGACAATGCGGTCCCCTTTCTCGATATCGCTGGTAACGTCGACAAAATTCAGCCGGAACAGACTCCCCCTTGCCCAGGAAACCACCCCTTGCACCCGTTTTTCCTGAACGATGGCACTGATGCGAGAGCTCATGATCAGTTGGACCACTGCCGTGCGGTCCTCAGCCTGCAGAATATTGCCAACCAACCCTTCGGGCACTACTACCGGCATGTTCTCCCTCACACCTTGTTCGCGGCCCACGTTGATCACCAGGGCATCGTAGAGTTGGTCGGGATCGCGGCTAACGACATCGGCGGGAATGATCTGGCTGCTGACCATCTCCTGTTTGAAACCCAGCGTGTCGCGCAGCCTGCGGTTTTCCCATGCCGCCTCGCGAAACCGCATATTCTCCAGAGCCAACTCTATGTTCTGCGCCAAGACCAAGCGGTTCTTTTCAGCGGTGGAAGCATACCGGGTGATGGGGGAAAACACCCATTGACCGACCGCACCGAGGGCCAGTTGCAGATGGGCTGCGACCTCGGCCTTTTGGGGTGGAGTCAGCCCCATGAGGCTGACGGCGACGACCAACGCCAGACCAATCGCCAGGAAGTTGCGGTTTACTGGCAAAACGTGCCCGATTCTCAGTAAAGGACCTTCTGGTACCTTTCGAATTCCTCCAAAACCCTGGCATTGCCGCGCACCACTGCCGAGAGAGGATCCTCGCTGTCCACGTAGGTGGGCAGGCTGGTGCCTTCGATCAGGCGCTCGCGTAGCCGTCTCAGTTTGACCCCTCCTCCGCTGAGTACCATGCCGCGGTCGAGGATATCGGCCGCCAGTTCCGGCGGCGTCCGTTCCAGCGCACGGCGCACTCCGGCGACGATCTGCTCCACCGGATCGGCAAGGGCTTCGCGTATTTCGCGGGAATTCACCATGAGGGTCTTGGGGATGGCCGCTACCAAATCGCGGCCCCGCACGGGCGCTTCTTCTTCGGGATCGAGGGGCATGGCCGACCCGATGATGCATTTGAGCTGCTCGGCGTTGCGGGGGCCGATCAGCAAGTTGTATTTCTTGCGCATCCATTCAATAATCGCCCGATCCATCTCGTCCCCCGCCACCCGGATCGACTCGTTGGTAACGATACCCGACAGGGCAATTACCGCAATCTCGGTAGTACCGCCGCCGATATCGATAACCATCGAGCCGATGGCCTGCTCAATGGGCAACCCCATTCCCAGGGCCGCCGCCATGGGTTCGCTGATGAGATAGACCTCCCGGGCACCCACCCGTTCGCAGGAATTCCGCACGGCCCGTCTCTCCACCTCAGTGCTTCCCGAAGGCACAGCCACCACGATACGGGGCCGGACAAAGAGTTTGTTCTTCTGTACCTTGCGGATGAAGTAGCGAATCATCTCTTCTGTGACTTCAAAGTCGGCGATCACTCCGTCCTTGAGGGGGCGAATGGTCTCGATCTCAGAATTCTCCCTGCCCATCATCTCTTTGGCTTCGGCACCCACAGCGATGACTTTTTTGGTCATCTTGTGCCGCGCAACGATAGAGGGCTGGTTCAGGACGATCCCCTCCCCTTTTACGTAGACCAGGGTGTTGGCCGTGCCCAAATCGATGCCGATATCGTTAGAAAAAAAGCGCGAAAAAAAACCCATGACCCACTCCGTTCTTAGGGACTTCTGGTTGCGGAGCGCTGGTGCTCACCGCTTGTTTTTGGTCTGCTCCTTGCTCAGCCAAGTCCGCACCAAGCTGGCCGCATCCTGGCCGCGGGCCTGGATCAATTGCTGGACCCGGCTCAGTTGCTCTCTGACTTCCTTCTGCCTCTTGGGTTTTGGCGCACCCTCTTGTGGCATAATGCCCTATGGTTTTCGGCTGACTGATTCTAAGTATAGTGATTGCAAATAGAGTTTGCCAAATTCTTACGCCGCTTTATATTATAATTTTCTCGAAAGCCTGATTTTATAGGGAGGTTTTTCTCATTTATGAGCCGGGCAGCCCGATCGGTTTTGCGCAAGATAGGATCTGACTCCACACAGGATGAAGAACACCGGCAGCAGCTGGACCGTGAGGCTACCGGAAAGTCAGGTGCCGCCGCTGCCCAACTCACTCCGCAGCAGCCTGGCAGCATGGAAGAGGTGCCGGATGAGCTGCTCAGCGAATCGGAGAAAAGGCACGGGAAATACCGCCGGCAACAGGCAATGGCCGGCCGTTTCACCCCGGCGGCAGACCGTTTGCCTATCATGACTGCCGAAGAGCGGAAGGCACGCGATAAAGACCGGCCCAAATGGAGTCAGACCGAATTCGAAGGCCCCATAGATAAGCTCATCGAGAAATACAAGGACCTCGAGGAGGTCAAGAAGCATCTCACTCTGGGACAGTCGATGAAATACGAATTCACCCCCGACGGCAAGGTGCTCGACAAAAGCGGAAAGGTCATCTTCGACGGAGTGAAACTGGTCTAAACAGCTGAACCAACCCTACCGCTCGTCTCCCCTGGAATCGGTACCCCTTCCTGGCTTTTCCCCGATATCGCACGATGGCACGTATTTTATTTTTGCTTCTGAGCCCGCTCTTGCTCCACAGCTGCGGAACCCAGCCCGAAACCGCTCAAGACCGCGTCAATCATGGTGACCGGCTGCTGGCCCGGGGGGATACCTCCAAAGCGCTAGGCGCTTACCGAGAGGCTCTCGCCCAAGATTCCCTCAATCCCGATATCCTCGCACGCCTAGGAAGGATTTACGCCAGTCAAGGAAAATCCCAAGCTGCCGATGTGTATTTAGGAAGGGCTGCTGACCGGACCTATCAACAGGCACTCATGGCACTCAAAGTCGGCGACCAGGCCCTTGCTATCAGTGCTTTGGAACATACGCTTGATATCATCCCCGCCCATCCTCTCGCCCTGCTCCGGCTGGGCGAAATCTGCCTGAGCCAAGGGCAGGAGGACCAAGCCCTCGGCTATTTCGAGCAGGCAACCCGGGCCAATCCGGATTATCCGGAGGGGTTCGTCAAGGCCGGCAAGTTGTACCTGCGCCGCCAGCGTTTCCCCGAAGCACAGCAGGCCTTTGAACATACCATTGAACTCAATATCAACGCCGTGGACGCGTACCTGGGTCTGGGTGAGTTGTACCTGCTGCAGCAGAACTGGAAAGCTGCGGCGGACCAATATCACACCGTATTGTTGATCGACCCCCGTTCCGCTGCCGCCAAGGATGCTCTGGAACGCTTGAGTCCCCACCTGTAACCCCCGCATAGAGGTGCCGCATGAAGCGTTTTTTGCTGCTGCTGGTTTTGTCTTTGGTGATGGTAGGCTGTGGTAAGAAACCCGAGGATAAGCCGCAGCCGGCCAGCTCAACTCCCTACGGCAGCCCGCAGGACGTGAGTGCCTACTTTCAGGCTATCGACCCTCTCGTCCAGCAACTCAACGGCCTCCATCAGGAGCTGTACCAGAAGGTCGGGAGCTCGGGAAAAGCCACGGGGGCCAATCTGGCCCCTGCCATGGCGCAGGGAAAGCCCCAGCTGCAGCAAGTGCTGGCCCAACTCGAGAAAACGACCCCTCCTCCCCTGCTGGCGCCCTTTCACGAACAGCTCAAGAAACTGGTGCTGCTCCGACTCGATGCCTACGGGTTGACTGCCGAAGGATGGAAACAAGAACAGGCGAAAACCCCGCAGTTCGAGAACCAATACAACCGGGGTGAAGCAAAGTTGGCCGAAGCCCAGCAACTGGGCGGACAACTGGGTGCGGAGCGGGAGCGCATCCAACAGGTGCTGGCCCAAGCCCAAGCTCCCCCCCAGGCTGCCCCCCGCTGAAACCGTGTCTCGAGCCGCGTGGTGGTGCTGGCTGCTGGTTTGGGTTAACGGCTGCGGTCTGGATTACTACCTGCATCTGGCCAGGGGTCAGGCGCGCATCCTTTGGCGGTCCGAGTCCATCGACAAGGTACTGGCCGCCTCGAGCACCCCCCCGGCCACGGTGGCAAAACTCCGCCTGATCGGCGAACTGCGGGTTTTTGCCCGCCAACGTTTTGGGCTGAACACGGGCAGTAATTACACCCGCTTTTACGATACCGACGGCCAGCCGGTGTCATGGAACGTCAGCGCCTGCCCTCCCGAACGCTTCGCCCCCCATCTGTGGCATTTCCCTATTGTCGGCGCCCTGCCCTACAAAGGCTTTTTCAGCCGCGAACGCGCCACCCGAGAACGCGATGCTCTGCAAGCCCTGGGGTTGGATGTGGCCATGGGGGCCGTCTCCGCGTACAGCACCCTGGGGTACTTTTCAGACCCGGTCCTCAGTACCATGATAGATGAGGAAGAGGGCAATCTGGCCGAGCTGATCCTGCACGAACTCACCCACGCTACCATCTACCCCCGTGGCCAGACGGATTACAGCGAGAGCGCCGCCACCTTTGTCGGAGAAGCCGGCGCCCTGGCTTTCCTGGCTGAGAAATACGGCGCGGATGCTCCCCAGCTCCAGCGGGCGCGCCGCCGCCAGGAGGATGCCCAGCGCTTCAGTGCCTTCATGAAGGAGGTTGCGGATTCCCTAGACAGCCTTTACGCCCTGGGCCTGCCACGCGAAGAGGTGCTCCAGCGGCGTCAGGAGGTATTTGCCCGGTCTAAGGAGCACTACCAGCGCCGGCGCGGGGAATTCCAGGTGGACAATTACGATGGCTTCCTCAAGTGGGAAATCAACAACGCCCGCCTGCTTTCCTACCGCCGTTATCACCGCGATCTGGAACTCTTTGACCGGGTTTTCACCGCCCGGCAGGCTCAACCCGAACAGGCCATACTCCTGTTCACGGAATGCGGGGACGACCCCTCTCCCTGGGACTGCCTGCGCCGCGCCGCTATTTGAGCGCCCGGAGTTCCTCGCGCAGCCGGCGCAACGGCTCTTCTTCCGGATGGATAGCTAGGGCGAGATTCAGGATTTCGGCGGCACGGGCTCCTGCCCCCTGCTCCACCAGGATCTTGCTCAAAGCCCGGACGCCGTCGACGTGTCCGGGATCCGCTGCCAGCAGCGCCTCGTACGCCGGCACCGCCAGCGCCGCCCCTTCGAGATGTTCCACCAGCACTGCCACTGCGTACAGGGCCCTGGCGAAGCTAGGTCTGATCTGCAGGGCTTGGCGGTAGGCTGCCAGGGCTTCGGTTGGCCGCCCCAGTGACAACAGGGCGGCCCCTTGATTGTACCAGGCGTCGGCATAACGCGGGTAAATCGCCAGTGCCTGTTGGTACGCGCTCAGGGCACCTGCTTGATCTCCCTGCCGCTGCAGGGCCCGGCCCAGGCCGTAGTGACTCCGCGCACTGGCAGGGGACACCTCCACCGCGCGGCGGAAAAGGCTCAGGTCATCGCGCCAGTCCCCGCAACGGGTCCAGACCAGCGGGATCGCGACCAGGCACCACCCCCAGACCAGCGTGGCCCCGACGCGCCGGGGCAGCCGGCTGCTCAACAGCCCTGCGCCCAGGCTGAAGGCCAGGGCCGGCAGATAGAGCAAACGCTCGGCGAAGAGGGTGCCCCCGGCCAGGAAGAGATTGGCCACCAAGAGCAGGCTCCCGCCGCTGATCAGCAGCCACAACCACAGCTGGAGATGACGACCAGCACCCTTCCAGATGATCCAGCCTAGAGTGACGACTAGGGCCAGGGGCAACCACAGCGAGGCCGCGCCCGGATCGGCGATCACCGGAATTTGGTCGTACGAGTAATCCGCAGACAGGGGCCAGGGGAAGAGCAGCAGGCGCAGGTACCGCACCAGTAGACCGGCACTGTTGAGCACGCGGACTGGGGTATCCGCATAGGCCAGCGGGTTGTCGATGAAACCAATGTTTTCGGGCTGAAGTTGGCCCAGCGCCAGCCCCTTGGCCGCGAGACTGAAAAGAGCGGCAGCCAAAGCCCCTCCCCATAAGAGCGGCCGAGAGCGATGGTACCAGAAACCCCACACCATAGCGCCGAGGGCGAAACAGAGGCCGTTCTCCTTGGCAAGGGGGGCAGCGGCCAGCAGGATGAAACCGGCGAGCTGTGGCAAGGTCTGCCGGTGCTTGGGGTGGGCCGTCAGGAACCAGACCCCGGCCAACCCCAAGCAGGCGGAGAGCAACTCACCCCGGCCCACCACGCCGATGACGGCCTCGCTGATCGCCGGATGCAAGCCGAAACACAGACCGGCCAGCAAGGCACCACAGGGGGCCAGCCAGACACTGGCCAACAGGTAAAGCAGGGACGTGGCACCCAGGTGGAGGAGCACATTCCCCAGATGGTACGCCCAAGGTTGGCCGCCGAAGACCAGGTGATTGAGGGCAAAGCTGGCAATGGTCAGGGGTCGGTACAGGCCGGTGTGTTCCCCGGTGGCACTCCAGTAGTCGGAGTACAGGATCGCCCCCCACTGCGCCTCGCTGACCAGGGGATTGTCCACCACGATGCCCTGGTCGTCGAAGCAGAAACCGTCCCCCAGGGAACGGGCATAGGCCAGGAACACCAGGCCCCATAACAGAGGCAGCACAACCTTTTTGTTCTTATACCATTGCACGAGCACCCGCTTTCTCAACTGATCCCCCAAACCAACGTATTCCGGACCTCGGCGGCAAACGATGCCCTCGGAACTATTCCCTCACCACAGTGATTATAACGAGCGTGATGCGGCGACGGGGAGATGACCCCAGAGGCCTTTGCTGGGGGAGCGGACGTTGGGAAAGGGCCTGGGGGCCGAGTGGGGCGTCGGCGGCAGGCCCGGGACTCGGGAAAGGCTGGCGTGGGTCACTCCCAGGCGACGGCCTTTCTTGACGCGAATTCGCCCCGATGCCATACTTGAGTCTCATGCACCGGAAAACTGCGCCCTGCCCCTCCTCTTCCCTGCTGGTCCTCGTGGTGCTGCTGGGGTTGCTCCCCCTCGGCGCGTGGCACTGCGCCGGCCGGCTCAAAACCGCTGCCGCCGGGGCGCTGATGGAGGACATGGTGGCAGCCACCAACCAGCAGGACGATTTGGCCTTGGTCACCCAGGCGGCCCCCACCTATCTGCTGCTCCTGGAGGGACTGCACCACAGCAGTCCACACCATGGCCGGCTGCTCAGCTCCCTGGCACAAGCCTATATCTCTTACGCCACCCTGATCGAAATCGACGACCCGGAGCGGGCCAGCCACCTGTACCAGCGGGCCATGACCTATGGCCGTCAGTCCCTGGCTGAGGAAAAACGCCTGGCTCCTTTTATGGCAGCCCCCTTTGCCGGTTTCTCTGGTATTCGCGGCGCGCTCAAACGCCAGGACCTCGAGCCGGTTTTTTGGGCCGCGCTCAGCTGGGGCGCCTGGATCAGCACCCACACCGACTCGATGGCCGCCCTGGCCGATCTGCCCAAGGTTATTTTGTTAATGGAGTGGGTGGTGGAACAGGACGAAGCCTTGCTGTACGGAAGCCCACACCTCTTTCTCGGCATGTACCACGCCGCCCTCCCCGCCGCCCTGGGGGGTAGCCCCGAAAAAGCGCTGTACCATTTTGACCGGGCCCTAACACTGAGCCAGGGGCAAGCATTGATGGTCTATGTGCAGAAGGCCCGCTTCTACGCCAGACAGATCTTCGACCGCCCGCTCTACGAATCCCTGCTGAACCAAGCACTCACCTTGCCCGCCGACAGCAATCCCGACTTGATCCTCCAAAACACGGCCGCCCGCAAACTGGCGCGAAAACTGCTCGAGGAGACGGATGTCTTTTTCTGAGCTGCTCCTGCTGGCCCTCCTGGCCACCGCCGGCTTCCCGGCGCTAGCCCCGGCTGAGCTGCGCCTGATCAAGTTGGCCACCCTGGCACCCGAAAACAGCAACTGGATTAAAGCCCTGCGCGCCCTAGATCTCGATTTGCGCCAGCAAACCGGGCAGGAACTGGGCCTCAAGATCTATCCGGGCGGGGTTCAGGGCGACGAAGAGGTGATGATCCGCAAGCTGCAGATAGGGCAGTTACAGGCTGTCGCTTTTGGTGGCCTGGGGGTGAGCCAGACCTGCTCTGAGGTACTGGCCCTGGAAATTCCCTTCACCTTCGACCGCTACGACGAGGTAGACTACGTGCTCGCTCAGACCCGGGAATTCTACCGCCGGGCCTACGAGGCGCGAGGGTTGGTGCTGCTGGGATGGATGGATATCGGCTTCATCCACATCCTTTCCCAGAAGCCTATCCGCACCGCTGAAGACGCCCGGGGTATGAAGGTCTGGCGCCTAGAAGGCGAGCCCATCACCAAGGTGGTCTTCACCCGGGCGGGCATGACCTCGGTGCCCCTGACCATCCCCGACGTGCTTATGGGCCTGGAGACCAACATGATCGAGGTGGTGTACGCCTCGCCCTCGGCTGCCATCGCCCTGCAGTGGTTCACCCGGGTCAAGTGCCTGACCACCCTACCCATCAACTTCACCCCGGGTGCACTGCTCATCGACAAACAGGTCTTCTACAGTCTGCCTCCCACCCAGCAGGACCTCCTCCGCCAGCTGGCCGACCAGTATCTGCAGAGACAGCTCCAGCAGAACCGCAAGGAAAACACCGAGGCCATGCAGGTCATGCAGGCCAACGGGCTGCAACTGGTCTCCCCACTTCCCGCCGATGTCCAGGGTTTTGAGCAGTTGGTCCAGGATTCCCTCCCTGAACTGGTAGGGCACGCCTTCAGCCAAGCAGCCTACGACCTGGTTCAGGCCACGCTGGCGGCCTTCCGCCAACAGCAACTCCACGCCCGCTGATGCCCGGATCGTGGTCCCGCCTCAGCGAGCGACTGGAAGAAGGCCTCTTGGTGGTGTTGATGGGTGGCATGGTCCTGGTCGCCTTCGCCCAGATCGCCCTGCGCAACCTCTTCGCCTATGGGCTGGACTGGGCCGATCCCCTGGTGCAGCAGCTCCTCCTGTGGACCGCCTTGCTGGGCGCCCTGGTGGCCACACGCCAGCGCCGGCATATCCATCTCGACCTGCTCCTGCGCCTGGTTCCGGCCCGTCTGCGTCTGGTGCTCGAGGTCCTGGGTGAGGGCTGCTCGGCTTGTATCTGCGGCCTGCTCACCTGGGTGGCGGTCCAGTTCCTGCAGGGGGAGGCCCAGGCCGGCACCTTGGGGGTGTTCTCGCTGCCCACCTGGAAATTGCAGCTGATCTTCCCCCTGGCCTTTGGCCTGATGACCCTTCGCTTTGCCCTCCAGGCAGTGCATCACATGCGGGCTCTGTTCAGCAAGGGGGCCCGATGACCGCGTTCCTGGCGGCTTTCCTGGCCCTCGCCGGCGTGCCGCTCTTCGTCTTGATCTCCGCCCTGGCCCTGTTGGGTTTCTACCAGGGCGGCATCGATCTGAGGGTGGTCTTCATCGAGATGTACCGCCTCGCCAGTACCCCAGCCCTGACCGCCATCCCCCTCTTTGCTTTCACCGGCTTCCTGCTGGCCGAGAGCCATGCACCCCAGCGCCTGGTGCGTTTTTCCCAAGTGCTGCTGGGCTGGCTGCCCGGCGGATTGGCGATCATGGCACTGGTGGTCTGCGCCCTGCTCACTGCCCTGACCGGGGCCTCGGGCATGACCATCGTGGCGCTGGGGGGCCTGCTCTATCCGGCGCTGAGCCAGCAGGGGTACCCCGAGCGTTTTAACCTGGGCCTGCTGACCACCTGCGGCAGTCTGGGGCTGCTTTTCCCTCCCAGTCTGCCCCTCATCGTCTATGGCATCGTCTCCCAGACCCCGGTGGACCAACTCTTCCGCGCCGGTCTGCTGCCCGGGGGGTTGTTGGTACTCGTTCTTTCGGGGTACTGCTATTGGCAGGGGCGGCGGCTTCCAAGGAACAGGCACCTACCCTCGTTGAGAGAGATCGCCGCCGTGGGAAAGGAGAGCGCCCTGGAACTGCTGCTGCCGGTGGTGATCTTTTCGGGGATCTACGGCGGCTTGGTCGCCCCCAGCGAGGCGGCCGCCCTAGGGGCCTTCTACATCCTGATCGTGGAGGTAGCCATCCACCGCGAGATCCCCTTGCGCCGCCTGCCGGCCATCATCCGCGACACCATGGTGCTGGTGGGGGGCATCCTCATCGTGCTGGCCGCAGCCCTGGCCTACACCAACTACCTGGTGGATGCCGAGGTGCCCAACCGCCTGTTGGCCTTCATCCAGGGCTATATCCACAGCCGGTTGGTGTTCCTCATCCTGCTCAATGTCTTTCTGCTGATTGTCGGCTGCATGCTCGACATCTTCTCGGCCCTGGTGGTGGTGGTGCCCCTGATCCTGCCCATCGCCGCCGCGTACCAGGTCCACCCCGTACACCTGGGCATCATCTTCCTGACCAATCTCGAAATCGGCTACTCCACCCCACCGGTGGGCCTCAACCTCTTCATCGCCAGCCTGCGCTTCGACAAACCCATCCTGCAACTGGCCCGGGCCTCGCTGCCTTTTATTTTCCTCCTCCTGCTCTGTCTCGGTCTCATCACCTATTTGCCCTATCTCAGCTTGGCGTTGCTCTGATTCTGGGGTTTGGGGTGGCGCGGAAATGAATATTTATTATTTACATAATTATTGTTATGTGATTTTTAATTCCGCCAACAAGCCCGCCAACACCGCGCTGCCGGATTGGTTCAGTTCGCGGTTCAGCTCAAAACTGAGGATATCTACCTGCACCATCCCTACTTTGAGCCTACGGGCAGGGGTAGCCGTCGACGGGTAGATCAGGAAGGCTTTCTGGGTTCCCATACGCACGGCGTAGGCGACGATCTGTTGCACATCCTCACTGGAGGGCTCTGGGGTGTCTTTGTATTTGGTGTCCAGGACGGCCAGCACCTTCCCCCCTTCCCCACGCAGGACCAGGTCGATCTGGAAGGCCACCGCCGTACTGCCCTCCACCCCGGCGCGATGCTGGACCTCTAGGTGCAGGCCTGCCGGCAGCCTCGCCTTTAACCAATGGGTGGCGAAGCCTTCGAACAGGGTGGGCAGGTGGACCGCAAAAGGCAGGAAGCCATGGTCGCCGGTGCTCATCGCCGGTCCGCCATGTTCCAAAAAGAAACAGCACAGGGCGTGCAGGGGCTGGTAGTCCTGGTTGAGGCGAGAGCTTTTGTCAAATGTTGTGGATGTGGGGTGAGCGTATCCTGCATGATCAAGCCGCGTTTTTCAGTTCGCCATC
>CAMAVQ010000056.1 GCA_945861755.1 Gemmatimonas phototrophica | reverse complement strand
TTCAGCGCCTTCGATTCCATCGGCACCCCCAGCACAGGCAAACACGTAAAGGCGGCAAACACCCCGGCCAGGTGGGCGGCCCCGCCGGCCGCGGCGATGATCACCTCCAGGCCCCGCTCCTCGGCAGTGCGGGCGTATTCGGCGGCCTGCTCCGGGGTGCGGTGCGCCGAGAGCACCCGGGCCTCACAGGGTACCCCCAGGCTCTCGAGGGTTTCCACCGCATGGCGCATGGTCTCCCAGTCGGAGCGCGATCCCATGATCACGCCGACCAAAATCTTGTCGGACATCTTATTTCTCCTGTATTGTGTTTTTCCGCTCGTCCTCAGGGGACGAGGCGTTCCGAGCCGCTGTACACATTCGCTGCCTGCCCCCGCAGGAACCCCACCAGGGTCATGCCGCTTTCCCTGGCCAATTCCACCGCCAGGGTCGAGGGGGCCGAAACCGCCGCCACCAGGGCAATGCCGGCCATCAGGGCTTTTTGCACGATTTCGAAACTGGCCCGGCCACTGACCATCAGGATTGCCTGGTCGGGCAAGGGCCTGCCGCCGCGGACAAAATGCCCCACCACCTTGTCCACCGCGTTGTGCCGGCCCACGTCCTCGCGCAGCACCAGGAGTTCGCCCTCCGGGTCGAAAAGCGCAGCCGCGTGTAGGGAACCCGTGCGGGCAAACACCGCCTGTGCCTGCCGGAGTTTGTCGTCAAGGCCATAGAGCACCGCACGGGGCAGATGAAAATGCCCTACCAGTACCGGGGCTTCGGCGCGGATGGCCTCGATACTGGCCTTGCCGCAGATGCCACAACTGGAAGTGGCGTAGAAACTGCGCCGGAAACGCTCCAGATCGAAGACCACGCCTTCCGAAAACCTCACCTCCACCACATTTTCCAGATTCGGCGGCTGGGCCGTGCTGCAATAGGACAGGGCTCCCAAATCCTGGGGCCGGCGTATCATGCCCTCGGTGTACAAAAACCCGGCCACCAGGTCGAAGTCGTCGCAGGGGGTGCGCATCAGCACCGCCACCGCCTGCCCGCCGATGCGGATCTCCAGCGGCTCCTCGGCAGTGAGCAGGTCTTCGCGTGCCTCGGTCCCGGTTCCCTGAAAGCGGAGGATGGACAGGGCGCGCAGACGTTCGTGGGGTTGGGCAGCGATCTCTTCCAATGGCCGACGGTTGCTGAGAGGGGGTGCACCAATTTATTATGTCTGGTCCGGCCCATCAACCCCCGGTGACAACCCATGCGCCTGACCTTTGAAGAAGGCACCCTGGAGCGACCGCGGTCACCCCATCATTCCTGCCTACGCGGCGGCGGGACGGGACAGAGGCAAGGTGAAGTAAAACCGACTGCCGCTGCCCGGGGTGCTTTCGAGCCAGATCCTTCCGCCCTGTTGCTCCACCAGGTATTTGGCCAGCGAGAGGCCTAGGCCGGTGCCTCCGTGTCGGCGGGCCAAGGTCGTGTCCTCCTGCTCGAAGGGAGCGAAGATCCGCTCACGGTTTTCGGGCTCGATTCCGCTGCCCGTGTCCCATACACAGATCTGCATCTCATTGGCAAATACCACCGCCTCGATGCCCACACGGCCGTCTTGGGGCGTGAATTTGATGCCATTGCGCAACAGGTTGGTCAACGACTGCTTGATCCTTCGGGGGTCACCCCTCAGGTGCGGGCATTGCTCGGGCAAACTGCAAGAGAGGGAGATCCCCTTTTTGAGCGCGTCCTCGCCAACCGCATTCAGGCAGTCGTGGAGCAAGGGGGAAAGCGCAACCTCCTCGATCTGCAGTTCGGCGCGGCCGGCTTCGATCGAGGTCAGATCGAGAAGGTTTTCGATCAGCTTCAGGAGTCTGTCGCTGTTGCTCAGCGAAATGTCGACCAGTTGCCTGGTTTGTTCGGTCAGACTTCCTGCGACACCCGCGGCCACCAGGGCCATGGAGCCGCGTATGGCCGCCAGTGGTGTGCGCAGCTCGTGCGAGACATTGGCCAGAAAGGTGCTCTTGGTGCGACTGGCGGCTTCAGCGGTTTCCTTGGCGACAACCAGCTCGCGTGTGCGTTCGTCCACGCGCAGCTCCAGATCGTCCCTGGACCGCTGCAGCTCCAGGTCGCGCACGTGGACCTGCTCGAGCATCTCGTTGAAACTGGCGGACACCGAGCCGATCTCGTCGCGGCCGAACACTTCGACGCGGACTGTGTAGTCCGGGTGCTGGGAGACCTGGCGGGCGGTCTGGGCCAGGGCCAGGATGGGTCCCGAAACCACCCTCTGAAGGGCCGCGACCATCATCAGGATCAGAAGGCTGGTAACGCCTATCAGGAGGGGCAGCACCGCGCTGAGGTAACGTCCCAGGCGGGCATCCAGTTCCATGAGGTCGGCCTCCAACAGAACCGACCCGAGACGTTCGCCTTCGAAGACGATGGGGGCGACGAGGACCAGCGTATCGTTCGTGAACGCATGGCTCGCGTTTGGCACCGGCGGGGGGGCGGCTGTTTGCCCGGTGCGGTGGTAACTGGCGAAGACCTCGCCACTGGCGCCGAGGACGTGGGCAGAGACGATGTGCGGATCGGCATGCAACGAGGCCAAGGTCCTCTCTGCCGCCCTGGGGTCTGCAAACTCGAGGGGGGCGATACTGTTGTCGCAGGTCACCCCCGCTAGTACGCCCAGTTTGTAGACCAGGTCATCGCGATAATCCTGGCGATCGATGATCACCACCGCCGCGGTCGCCAGGAGCAGGGCTAGAATGCTGGGGATGATGATGACGACCAGTAGTTTTCTGGTTATGGAAAGGTTGCCGAAAGGCCCCATGGGTGGTGAACTCCCTTCGTTCGAACCGGGTGTGGGCAACCGCGACCCAGGTCTCGGGCCGGGTTTTCCTTCCCCGCTGGACTCGCCGCCTAAACATAGGTCATATGCGTCGCCAGGGGGAGCGAGGTCCCGAAAACGAGACCGGAGGTGCGGCCCGGTCCGCGGGGTGTTTTCTCGATCGCGTCCAGCTGGGGCCCTGCCCTTGCCAGCCTGCCCGGCGGGGTCTTCTTCTTCAAGAACCGCATTCAACCCCGGGAGGTGGTCGAGCAATTGGAAAAGACCGCCCTCCCACCTCCCTGAACTGGAGAACGCCATGTCTAACAAATCCTGGATCTGGGCCGGCCTGTTGTTGGCCACCGCTGCACAGGCGACCACCCTCACCCTGACCCCTGTCAAAGACAATACCCTCTACGAAAACTCCAGCGGTTCCCTCAGCAACGGCAGCGGCCAGTTTCTCTTTGCCGACCAAACCAACGGGGGCAGCGGCCGCCGGGCACTGCTCGCCTTTGATCTGTCCTCGGTCCCGGCCAATGCCCAACTCACCCAGGTCACCCTCACCCTGACGGTGTCGAAAACCATCTCCGGGGCCCAGACCCTCACCTTGCACCGGGTCCTGGCCAACTGGGGCGAGGGCAGTTCCAACGCCGGCGATCCCGGCGGCAAAGGGGCTACCGCTGCCACCGGGGACGCCACCTGGATCCACACCTTTTCCAACACCTCCCTGTGGGCTGCGCCCGGTGGGGACTACTCGGACACCACCAGTGCCAGCCAGAGTGTCGCGGGGCCCGGCAACTATACCTGGAACTCCGCTCAACTGCTGGCCGACGTGCAGGCCTGGATCGCCTCCCCGGCTGCCAATTTTGGCTGGATCCTGCTGGGCGATGAGTCGGCTAACGGCACAGCCAAACGCTTCAACAGCCGCGAGTTTGCCACCGCCTCCCAACGTCCCAAACTCACCCTCGAATACACCTTGCCCAATACCGCGCCCACGGCAGGGTCCCTGCCCGACCTCCATCTGGCCCTGCGAGGTGGCGGCGCCTCCATAAACCCGGCAGTGGCCCCAGCCCTCTTCCGCGATGCCGACGGCGACCTGCTCAGTTATACCGTCGCCAATTCGGACACCGCCAAGGTGGCCGTGGTCCTCCTGGAGAACATCATCTTTGTCAGTCCCAAAGCCCCAGGTACTGCCACCCTCACCCTCAGCGCCGAGGATGGCAGAGGTGGAAAGGTTTCCCTTTCCTTCTGGGTAGATGTGAACACTCCCCCCACCTTGGCGGCCATCCTGGATCAGACCCTGGACGAGGACCAGGCCACTGGTTTTATCAGCCTGGCGGTCGGCGATGCCGAGACCACCGGCAGCTTGACTCTCAGCGCCCGCTCGGGCAACACCCGCCTGCTGCCCTCTTCAGGCATCGCTCTGGGGGGCACGGGGACCAGTCGCACCTTGAAGTTGACCCCGGCCGTTGACCAGTCGGGCAGCGCCATCCTCACCCTCACTGTTTCCGACGGCAGCGACAGCACCAGCCGGATCTTTGTCCTGAAGGTCAACCCCATTGACGATGCGCCCGTCGTGACCACCCCCCTCTCCTCCCAGACCCTAGCCCTCGGCCAGACCGGCCTCTTCTCCATCGACCTCTCCGCTCCAGCTGTGTTCAGCGATCCAGAGGGCGATACGCTCACGTATACGGCGAGCAGTTCAGATACCACAGTGGTCGCTCCCACCCTCTCTGGATCGACGCTCATGCTCGTGCCCAGGGCCGCGGGTAGCGCGGTCCTGACCCTCAGCGCTGACGATGGCAAGGGCGGCAGCGCCTCCACCACCTTCAGCGTCACCGTTACCGCCATTGCCCTCAAGTTCATCGGGGATTTCGACGGCGACCTGAGTGTGGAGTTTGCGGATTTCTTTCTCTTCGCCGATCATTTCGGGGAGATTTCCTCGTCGCCGAACTGGAACCCGCTTTTTGACCTGGTAGCCAACAGCACCATCGATTTCGAGGACTTCTTTGTTTTTGCCGACCACTTTGGTGAAAAGGCCGCGCCGTGAGCAGCAGTTTTCTCGACACCCTGCGCCAGGGAACGCTCCTGGCCGACGGGGCCATGGGTTCCTACCTCTTCGAGCGCACTGGTCGCCTCTCTGAGCGCAACCATGTGTATGAAGCCCTCAACCTCGACCATCCCGAACTCGTCCTCCAGGTCCACAACGCCTACCTGCAGGCCGGGGCCCGCTGCCTGACCACCAACACCTTTGCCGGCGGCCTTTCGCATCTCGAGTTCCTGGGCGAAGCCCAGCGCTGCGCCGATCTGAACCGCGCCGGGGTGCGCCTGGCCCGGCGCGCCATCGAGCTGTACCAGGCCACCACCCAGGACCCAGGCCCCTTCTTCGTGCTCGGTTCATTGGGGCCCCCCAACGACGACCTTGCTTCGCCAACGGTGCTGACCGGGAACTACCGCCCCGCCCTGGCCGCGCTGCTGGCCGAGGGAGTAGACGCGCTGCTGCTGGAAACCTTCACTTCCCTGCCCCAGTTGCTGGCCCTGGTCGACCTTATCCAGTCCCTGCCGCAGCCCCCACCCATCGCCGTGGAGATGGTCGGCACCGCGTTGACGGACCCAGCGGCCCTGGTGCAAGCCGCCGCTGAACGGGGGGTGCAATTGGTGGGGACCAACTGCTGCGCCCCCTGGGAGATCACCGCCTTCGTCGACGCGGTGGAATCCCTGCCCGCCGTGCGCGAAGGCCGGGTGCTGCTCACCGCCATGCCCAATGCCGGGGGTTTCCAGCGCATCGGCCACCGCTACATGACCCGCGTCAATCCCGAGTTTATGGGCAGGTTCGCCCGCACTCTGGCCGAACGGCGCGTGGCCCTGGTCGGGGGGTGCTGTGAGGTACATCCGCTGCACCTGGCAGAGATGCGCAACTACCTGCAGGCCCGCAACACCGCGAAACGAGATATCTTCCAGATTTCCGCCCCGGCGCAGGTACCGGTGGGGCCCGGCGAAAAAAGCCGCAATGGGTCCTTTTCGCGCAAGATCAAGGAGGGGGGATTCGCCGTCAGTGTGGAACTCCTGCCCTCGCGCGGGACCGCACCCAAGACCCTCCAGGGCAAGGTGGATTTTGTCGGCCAACTGGCGGGCTCGGCCCTGGCCGACGCGCTGGACATCACCGACGGTTCGCGCGGCATCCCCTTAATGCCGCCGGGGGATTTCATCGGTGTGCTGCGCGAGCGCCTCGGCTGGGCCGAGGAGGACCGTCTCGAACTCATCCCCCACTTCACCACCCGCGACCTGAATTTGATGGCCATGCAGAGCCGGTTGATCGGCTACCACGCCCGCCGGATTCACAACGTGCTCTTCGTCACCGGAGACCCGCCCAAGATGTCTCCCGCTTACCCGCGTTCGACCGCGGTCTTCGACTGCGACTCGACCGCGATGATTCGTTATGCGCACCGCTGCCTCAACGCGGGGGTAGATTTCGGCGGCGAACCCCTCGGTCGGCACCCGGACCCGCGCACCCATTTCACCATCGGCTCTGGTTTCGAGCCCGAGGCCCTGGACCAGGACCGGGAGTTGGACAAACTGCGCCGAAAGCTGGACGCCGGTGCCGACTACATCATGACCCAGCCGGCCTTCCGTACCGACCCTCTAAGTGGGCTGGGTCCCTTCCGCGGCCAGGCCGCCTTCCTCATTGGGGTAATGGTGCTGAGCAGCTTGGACCAGGCCCGTCGACTGGGGCAGGTGCCTGGGGTGGTGGTGCCCGAAACGGTGTTCCAACGCCTGGGCGCCTATGCACAGGCCGAGGATCAGGCTCAGGCCGGTGCGGCATTGGCGGTGGAGCAGATCCGCTGGATCAAAAAGGAGGGTTGGAGCGGGTTGTATCTGATGTCGCCGGGCGCGCACCAGCCGGTGCTCGAAGTATTGGCCGCCGGGCTCGGCTGAGTGGCGCAAGAATAGGCAGAGCGGCGGGGAGTGAACCCCAGCGGGGTAGGCCGCGAGGGCTAGCGCAGCGGCAGGTGGGGGGTATTCCTTTTCGGGAAGTCCGCGTGGATGGGCAGCGGGGTAGCGGAGCCCGCAACGCCCCAACGTATGGGGCGTTGCGCGGGTAGGGTGGCTGGGGGAGGAGCGAGCGAGGGTGAAGGACGCGCCTGGGAAAACCCGGAGTGGGTCGCTCACCGACGCCCCTTACTGATGCTCTTGGGGCCCCCCGAACCGTTCCCGCACGAAGCGTTCCGCTTCTTCCCTGTTGCTCACCCTGCCCTCCAACTGCTCGTCCTCCAGAGCGGCCAGGATCTCCTTGAAGAGCGGTCCGGGCCTGAATCCCATGCCGATCAGGTCTTCGCCCTTGAGCAGGCGCGCCGGCCGCAGCCCTTCCGAGGCGCCAGCCTGCAACTGCGCCTGGCAGAAATCGTGGATCTCCTGGGAACCGTGGCTGCAGAGGCAGTCGATGCGATGTAGTTCCAGCAGCTCGGGGAAAAAGGATTCGCGCAGCAGGCGCTTGAGTTTGCTGGGCCGCATCTGGGGCGCGTGGCGGATGCGCATGTGTTGGCCCACCAATTCGTCGATCTGTTCGGTCTGGGCCTTGGACATGCGCAGACGCTGACAGATCTGGTCGGCCATCTGGGCCCCCACCGCGTCGTGGGCGTCGAAACGAATGCGGTCCGCCTCTCGATAGGTGGGCGGTTTGCCGATATCGTGCAGCAGCACCCCCCAGGCCAGGGTGGGGGTGGGATCGGCCATTTTGGCCAGCATCATGCGCACATGGGTCCACACCTCCCCCTCGGGGTGGAACTCGGGTGGCTGGGCCACCCCGTCCATGGCCGCTACCTCGGGCAGGACCTGTCGGAGCAGGCCCGTCTCCAACAAGAGCTGCATGGCGCGCGCCGCCTGCCCCTCGGTCAGCATCAGGGTCAACTCGTCGCGCACCCTTTCGGCGCTGACCCGGTGGATGAGCGGCGCCGACTCGGCGATGGCCCCCAGGGTCTGAGCCTCGATGGCAAACCCGAGCCGGGCGGCGAAACGCACCGCCCGCAGCAGCCGCAGCTGGTCCTCGGCAAAGCGTTGGTGCGGCTGGCCGATGGCGCGGATCAGCTGCCGATCCAGGTCCTCCCTGCCCCCCACATAATCGATCAGCTGCCCGGCCAGCGGATCGAAGAACATGCCGTTGATGGTGAAGTCGCGCCGCTGGGCGTCCTGCTCGGCGCTGGCAAAGACCACCGTCTCGGGATGCCGGCCATCTCGGTACACCCCGTCCTGGCGGAAGCGGGCCACTTCGTACTGGCGGCCTTCCAAGTGTACCAGCACCACCCCGAAGTGCGCGCCCACGGCCTCACTGTGGGCAAAGAGCTGCTGCACTGCCGCCGGGTCCGCATCGGTGGCCACGTCCCAGTCCTTGGGAGTCCGCCCCAGCAGCAGATCCCGCACACAGCCCCCAGCCAGCAGCGCCTGGTAGCCCCCTTCCCTCAGGGTGCGGACTAACAGGATGGCGCCGGCGTCGATCGAGGGCTGGTCTTCCAGGTCCACCCGCAGACCTGTCGTCATTTTGCTTTTAGGGTCTTCATTGCAAAATGCCCTCGATAGCCTGCAACTCCTCAGCGCTCAGGTTGAGGTTGTTGACCGCGCCCACCGCGTCCTCTAATTGCGCCACCTTGCTGGCCCCGATGAGGGCCGAAGTCATGATCGGATGCCGCAGCACCCAGACCAGCGCCAGCTGCGCCAGGGTTTGCCCCCGGGCCAGGGCCAGTTGGTTGAGAGCCTTGACCTTGGCCAGCCTTTCCTCGGTGATCTGCGCCGGCTTGAGCGCTCCATGTGGCTTGGTCGCCCGCGAGCCCTCTGGGATGCCCCCCAGGTATTTGTCGGTGAGCAGGCCCTGGGCCAAGGGCGAAAAGGAAATGCAGCCGATGTTTTCGGTGGTCAGCGCCTGTATCAGCCCTTCCTCTGGCCGGCGGTTGAACATGTTGTACGCCGGCTGGTGGATCAGACAGGGTGTGCCCAGACTTTTGAGGATGGCGGCGGCCTGTTGCAACTGCTCAGGGCCGTAGTTCGACACCCCGGCGTAGAGGGCCTTGCCGCTGCGCACGATGTGGTCGAGGGCGCCCATGGTTTCCTCCAGCGGCGTCTCCGGATCGGGGCGATGGTGGTAGAAGATGTCGACGTAGTCCAGGCCCAGGCGTCTGAGGCTCTGGTCGAGGCTGGAGACCAGGTATTTGCGGGAACCCCACTCGCCGTAGGGCCCGGGCCACATGTAATACCCGGCCTTGGTGGAGACCACCAATTGGTCGCGGTAGGATTTGAGATCCTGGCTCAGAATGTGACCAAAACTCTCCTCGGCTGAACCGGCCGGCGGGCCGTAATTGTTGGCCAGATCGAAGTGGGTGATGCCCAGGTCAAAGGCCGCCAGCACCATCGCCCGGCTGGTTTTGCCGGAGTCCACTCCCCCAAAGTTATGCCACAGACCAAGGGAGATGGCCGGCAACCGCAGGCCGCTGCGGCCGCAGCGGTTGTAATGCATGGAACTGTAGCGGGTCTCTTCGGCCTCGTACGCCATCGCGACTCCTGTGGGGGCTATGGGTTGGTGGGTTTTTCAGTTTTCGTATGCCGCCAGGATGTGATCCATTTCCGCATTCACCGCCGCGTCGAGGCGTTTGCGCGCCGGGTCGGCGTCGAACCAGGCCAGGGTGCGACGCACCCCCTCGCGGAAGGGGATACGGGCCTGGAAGCCGGGCACAAAGGCTTTGATCTTGCTGTTGTCGAACACCGCACTCCAGCTCTTGTCCCCCAGCAGCGAGCCGTACATGCCGGGCGAGACCTGGGCGATGAAGTCGGAGGCGATATGCACGATCTTCGCCTCCACTCCCAGGGCCTGGGCGATGGTCTGGTAGATCTGGTTCCAGGTCAACACCTCGTCGGAGGTGATGTGGAAGGCCTGGCCCAGGGCCTGGGTGTGGCCCAAGAGCCCGAGGAAGCCTCGGGCGAAGTCCTCGGCATGGGTCACCACCCACAGCGAGGAACCGTCGCCGTGTACGATGATGGGCCGGCCCTTCAGCAAGCGGTCGGCCAGGGTATAACAACCCCAGCCGCCAATGGCGATGGGGAAATTGGGGTCATAGGTCAGGGAGGGCCGCACGATGGTAGCGGGAAAGTTCTCCTCGCGATACGCCCGGATCAGCCGTTCCTCACAGGCAATTTTGTTGCGCGAGTACTCCCAGTGCGGGTTGTAAAGCGGCGTGGATTCAGTGATGATAGGCCAGGCTGGGGGTTTCTGGTATGCCGAGGCCGAGCTGATGAAGACAAACTGATCCGTCCGCCCCCGGAAGAGTTCCAGGTCGCGCTCGATATCCGCTGGGGTGAAAGCGATCCAGTCCACCACCGCGTCGAAGTGCAGGTCGCCCAATACCGCACGCACTTGATCGGGCTGGTGCGCGTCGGCTTTGAGCTGGCGGACCCCGGGAGGGGGCGCCTGCCGTTGCCCGCGATTGAGATGGTACAACTCCATGCCCTGATCAAGCGCGATTCGGCTGACCGCAGTGCTGATGAAGCCGGTGCCGCCCACAAAGAGAACCTTCATCTTCGCTGCTCCTTATTCGTTGCCAGGATGGTCTGCGGAGGGAGTCCTCCCGCAGGGTATAGCTTATAATACCAGGGAAAGTGGATCAAGGGGGAAAGGGCGAAGACCCGTCTGTTGCCCTAGTCCCAGGGATAATTTAGAATTGAATCAAGAGGATGGATCACTTCGACGAGGAGCAGGGAAATGGCAGTCAGAGCGCGGCGCGCCCTTGTCAGCGTTTTCGACAAGAGCGGCTTAGAGGATCTGGTGCGAGCCCTGGCAGCACTGGGCATCGACTTTATCAGCACCGGCGGCACCGCCAAAGCCATTCGCCAGTTTGGCGTTGCGGTCACTGATGTGGCGGAGGTGACCGGTTTTCCCGAGCTGCTCGACGGCCGGGTCAAGACCCTGCACCCGCGCATCCACGGCGGCTTACTGGCTCGGCGCGACCGGCCCGAACACCTGGCCACCCTCCAGGAGCACCAGATCTCGCCCATCGACATTGTCTGCGTCAATCTCTACCCCTTTGAGCAGACCATCGCCAAGCCCGGCTGCACCTTCGAGGAGGCCGTCGAAAACATCGATATCGGCGGGCCGGCCATGCTGCGCTCGGCGGCCAAGAATCACGAGAGTGTGTACGTGCTCAGCTCCCCTTCCCAGTACCCGGAGGCCATCACCCGCCTCAAGGCCGACCAGGGCCACATCGACCCAACCTTTGGCCGCCGCCTGGCCTTGGAGGTCTATCACCTCACCTCCCACTACGACGGCGCCATTGCCGCGTACCTGGCTACACCGGTGAGCTAGCCCTTCTTCGCCAGAATCTCCCCCAGCCGCTGGGCCACCCTCGGTTCCTCCCCCGGTTCCATCATGTAGGGATTGAAGTTCACCCCGTCCTTGTGGGTGAAGACCTCGATGCGCGGCTCGCCCTCGGTGAGTTGTTTCTGCACCTCCTCGGGGGTCAGGCCCAGGGCCTCGGCATCCCAGTGCAGAAACAACACCGGCGCCACGTTGGAACGGCCCGGCTTGCTGATGGTGGTACTCACCCCCTTGAAAGGCCCCACTGCCCCAGTGATCACCTGCAATCGCCGTTCCCACTCCTGCCATTCTGCCTGGTGATCGCGTTTGCCCCACATCTCCACCGCGGCCAGCAGCCCCATGATCTCCTCCTTGCCCGCCTTCATCGGCCGGCCCAGGGCATGGTGGGGGGCGCTGTTCATAAACGCGGTCCAGAGCAAATCTCGGCGGCCCAAGAGCATTCCCGCAGCCTGGGGGCCGCGCAGGCACTTGCCCCCGCTGTAGGCCACGGCGTCCACCCCGGCCTGCAAATAGAAGTTGGGCGTGTCTGGGCGTTCAGCGGCGGCGTCGACCAAGATGGGGATCCCGTGTTGCTTGCCCACCCGCACCAAGTCTGCCAAGGGCACCTCGCTGCGGTCCACCGCGTCGCCAAAGACCGCGATCATCGCCGTGCGCTCCCCCACTGCGGCCTCCAACTCGGCCACCGATTTCACCTCCACCATCTTGGCCCCGGCCATCCGGATGGCGTGGTCGTAGATATGGCGGTGGGAGGGCTGGGTGATCACCTCGTTTTTCATGCCGGTGGTGTCGGGCAACCGCCGCATCTTCTCGATCTCGTTGCCGGCGATACAGGCGGCCGTCACATGGCACAGGGCCGCAGCGCAGCCATTGGTGACGATGCCGAACTCAGCGCCCATCAGCTGACCCAGGCGTTTGCCCACCGCCTCCATCAGTTCATCCATGTGTACGTAGCGCTTGGAGGCTTCGACCATGGCCTGGCGCACCTCCGGCAGGATCACCGAGCCGCTGATGATGGTGTACGTCCCCCGGCAGTTGATCAGGGGCCGCACGCCGATGGATTCGTAGGTAGGGAAATTGAGGCTCATCTTTGGGGCTCCTTTACAGGATTCCGGTGGCGTGTTGGACGAGATACCCTTCCAACTCCGCCATGCCGCGGCTCAGATCGAGTTTGATCCCTTCGTGGGTAAATGCCACCCCCAGGGCGTGCAGGGTGCGGAACAAGTTGGGCGACCGGCATTGCTCTCCCATCTGGCCGATGCGCACGATGTTACGGCCGTAGGATTCGGAGATCTGCACCTTGAAACACTCGGCCATATAGCGGCGCGCCCTCGCCCCGTCGGCTCCTTCTGGGATATCGATGGCCAGCACCGAATTGAGCCGGTGCTCAAGGGCGATGGACAGGTTTAGGCCCATACCCGCGATGCCGGCCTGGAGCGCGAGGGAACTGTGCCGGTGGCGGGCAAAGCGGTGTTCCAGTTTTTCCTCACAGATCAGGCGCAGGGCCTCGTACAGGGCCAGCAGGCCGGTGACCGGAGCGGTGTAGTGATAGGCGTGGTTGCCCCAGAAGTTCTGCGCCCGAGTGACGTCCAGGCACCAGTGCGGCTTGGGACCGGGATGGCCCTGGGCCAACTCCCAAGCGGCGTCTGAAAAGGCGATCAGGGCCACGCCGGGCAGCGAAGAAAGTCCCTTCTGACTGCCGGTGAAGACCACGTCGATGCCCCACTCGTCCTTCTTCAGGGGCATGGTGCTCAGGGTACACACCGAGTCTACCACCATCAGGGCCCCGGCCTGGTGGGCCAGACAGGCAATGGTGGGCAGATCGCGGGTCCACACCCCGCAGGAAGTCTCCCCCTGGACGGTGGTGACCACGTCGTACTGGCCCTGGGCCAGCTTTTTCTCCACCTGTTCCGCCTGCACCGGCTCTCCATCCGCAGCCTCCAACACCTCGACCTGGGCGCCCACTCCGGCGGCCATCTCGGCAAAGCGGTTGCTGAAGGTGCCCATCTTGAGCACCAGGACCTTCCGGCCCGGCCACAACAGGTTTCCCATCGCCATCTCCATGGCCGCCGAGGAAGGCCCGGAGATACCGTAGATCTTGTCGTCGCAGGTCTGGAAGACGTAGCGGGCCATCTCCTTGACCCCGTCCACCACCAGGTTCATGGTGTCGCCCAGGTGGTTGATGACCATGCTGCCGGCCCGCGCCACTTCAGCCGGCACCGGCACCGGTCCGGCGCCCATCAGCAGCAGCGGTTCGGCGGGCAGGATCTGGAGGATGGAAGGCGGGATCGGGCGTTTGACGTTGCGGTCCACCGGGCTCATGACTCTCGCTCCATGAAGTAATAACAGACCAGATGCATCATAATTGCGTGGACATCCTCCACCCGACCCATGTGTTGGCTGCTGACTACCACTGGCAGGTCCACCGCCGTCGCCAACTTGCCGCCCCCGAAACCGCACCAGCCGATGGTCCTCATGCCCTGCTCCCGAGCCACCTGCACCGCGTTGAGCACGTTGGGGCTGTTGCCAGACCCGCTGATGGCGATGAGCAGGTCGCCGGCCTGGCCCAGGTTGCGCAACTGCTCGGCGAAGATGGCCTCATAACCCACATCGTTGGCCAGGGCCGTCATCCAGGGCACGTTGTCGGTGAGGGCCACCACCCTGAAGCGCTGGGCAGCGGGCTTGCCATAGCTAGCTCCCTTGCCCAGGTCGTTGGCCAGGTGGCTGGCGGTGGCAGCGCTGCCGCCGTTACCACACAGGAAGAGCTGCCGGCCCTCGCTACGGATCTCCCCCACCCATTCCCTGGCCTGCTGCACGGCCTTCAGGTCGAGGGTGTCGAGGGTGATCTTGAGTTCGCTGAGGTAGTGCTCGATATGGTCCATGGCTCACAGGTTCAGCGCCAGCCCAAAAGCCTCGCCGGCCGCCTCCATCACCCCCTCGGAGAGGGTGGGATGGGCGTGTATGGTGTGGATCAACTCCTCGTAGGTGGCCTCAAGGTGCTTGGCCAAGCCCAGTTCGGCGATCAATTCCGTGGCTTCGGCACCGATGATCGAGGCGCCCAACAGTTCCCCGAATTTGGCGTCGAAGACCAGCTTCACCAAACCCTCGCTCTCCCCGGAGGCCAGGGCCTTGCCGCTGGCGCTGAAGGGGAAACGCCCCACCTTCACCTGATGGCCGGCCTTCTTGGCCTGCGCCTCGCTCAGGCCCATGCTGGCCACCTGGGGCTGGCAATAGGTACAGAAGGGGATGCTGCCGCGATCTATAGGGGCGCGCTGGTGGCCGGCGATGAACTCCACTGCCGCCACGGCCTCGGCAGCGGCCACGTGCGCCAGTTGCGGCGGGCCAGCCACGTCGCCGATAGCGCAGATGCCTTTTACATTGGTCTCCTGGCGCTCGTTCACCTCCACCGCGCCTTTGACCGTCTTCACCCCCAAGGCCTCCAGCCCCAGATCCTCGGTGTTGCCCACCACCCCTACGGCCATCAGCACCTTCTCTGCTTTGAGCACCACCTCCCCTTCCTTCCCCCGGTACCGCACCTCCACCTCCTTGGCCCCGATCTTTACCGCACTGACCTGAACCCCGGTGGCGATCTGAATCCCCTGTTTGGCCAGACTTTTGGTCAGGATACCAGCCACCTCCTCGTCCTCTCTGGGCAGGATCTGGGGCAGGGCTTCGAGCAGGGTCACCTGGGTGCCAAAGGCATTGAAGAAATAGGCGAATTCCACCCCGATGGCCCCGGCCCCGATGATGGCCAGGGACTTGGGCAACGCTGCCAAGATCATGGCCTCGCGGCTGGTGATGACCTGGTTGCCGTCCAGTTGCACGCCGGGCAAAGTCTGCGGCCGGCTGCCGGTGGCCAGGATGATATGCCGGGCCGTCAAGGTATTGACCACAGTCCCGTCGCGCACCTCCACCTTGGGCCCAGGCAGCAAGCGCCCCCGGCCGTGGACCACTTCCACTTTATTTTTCTTCATCAGATACTCGACACCCTTGCTCAGCCGCTCGGACACCTGCCGGCTGCGCTGGATCACCTTCTTCCAGTCGAAACCGACCTGGCCGACCGTAAAACCGAACTCATCTGCGCGCTGGAAAAGCCGGTACAGCTCCGCCTGCTTGAGCAGGGCCTTGGTGGGGATGCAGCCCCAGTTGAGGCAGATGCCGCCCAGCTTCTCTTCTTTTTCGACGAGGGCGGCGCGCAAGCCCAATTGGGCAGCGCGAATGGCGGCGGTATACCCGCCCGGCCCCCCGCCGATGACGACCACATCGTATGTTTCTGGCCCAGCCATGGCTTCCTCGGATTACATGCGGTTGGTTTGACAGAAAAACAGCCGGGTACTAATGTAGGGACTAACGATATTTCTGGAAAATCATTCCTCCCTATTCCGCACAGGTAAACACCCGTGGACACAACCGCCTCAGCCACTTCTACCCTCGTCATTCACAGCGACGGCGCCTGCTCTGGCAACCCCGGCCCTGGCGGCTGGGCCGTGCGCATTCGTTACCCCGAGGGCCGGGTCCGCGAACTGGGCGGGGCCGTGCCCGCCACCACCAACAACCGCATGGAGCTGCAAGCGGCCATCGAGGCGCTCAGAGCTGCCGGCGACCACCCGGTCTCCCTAATCACCGACAGCGAGTACCTGCTCAAGGGCATCACCGAATGGATCCACGGCTGGAAACGCAAGGGCTGGCTGACCGCCAGTAAGAAACCGGTGCTCAACCAGGATTTATGGCAGGAGTTGGACCGCCTCAACCACCGCGGGGTGCGCTGGAAGTACACCCGGGGGCATGCCGGCGAGGAAGGCAACGAGCGCTGCGACGAAATTGCCCAGGCCTTCTCGCGGGGGGAAGACCCTGAACTCTTCGACCAGGCCTAGGTCCACCCCCGCAACCAGTAGGTCCACATCCCCACCCACTCCTTGAACGCCGTGGTCGAGTAGGCCAGGGCCTCCATGCTAGGTAACAACAGCAAGGGGGTGAAGGATCTAGGCACCACCTGCACATCGGTAGGAGAGGGGATGACTTCCAACCCCTGTTTGCGGAAAACCGCCACTGACCGGGGCATGTGGGAGGCCGAGGTCACCAACAAGATCCGGTGCAGACCCCGTTGGCGCAGCAACTCAGAGGTGAAGACGGCGTTCTCGTAGGTGTTGCGCGACGCCTCCTCCAACAAGATAGCCTGCCGATCCACCCCGTATTCCAGGGCCAGGCTGCACAGACTGGCCGCCTCGGTCATCTGCGATCCAGTCAGATAGGGAATGGTGCCCCCAGCGAACACCAGCAGCGGGGCCTTGCCGGCCCGCCACAGCCGCATCCCGTGTAACAACCGGTCAAAACCCTCATCGACCTCGGTGATCAGCCGCGGCGGGATGGGTGGTCTGGTGAACCCTCCCAGGACAACGATGGCTTCGGCGCTGGGGCTATCGGTGACCGTGGTGAGCGGGTACTCGGCCTCCAACGAGTGTAACAGGTGCTCGCCCACCAGCGGACTGCCCAGGACGACCAGCAACAGGCATCCCGTTACGCGGCAGCCCCGGCCCCATGCCCGCTGCCCCCACCAGGAGAGCAGTGAGCCGGCCAGCCACAGGAGCAGGCTGAGGCCCAGCGGCGAGATCAGCGGAGTGAGTAATTTGCCGGCCAGGATCGACATGGGAACCTCGCTAAGGAGTTTTTCAAGATGGGGTTAATCGCCAGCCGGCGCAACCGCGCCTTGATGCGTCCTGCCCACCGGGCTACATTCAGAAGCAGCGCTACCTCACCTCAGAAAGGTCCGCCATGCTCAAGGTTGGTTTTATCGGCTGCGGCGGTATTGCCCGCCACCACGCCACCCGCATGAAACAGCTCAAGAACGCCCGCATCGTCGCCGTCTCGGATGTGGTCGAATCCGCCGCCCAGAGCTTCGCCGTGGACTTTGGCGGTACCCCTTACACTGACTACCGCAAATTGCTCAGACAGGGCGATGTCGACGCGGTCTGGGTCTGTACCCCCACCTTCCAGCACCCCGCCCCGGTCATCGCCGCGGCCAAAGCCGGCAAACACATCTTCTGTGAAAAACCCATGGCGCTCAAACTGGCCGACGCTGAACGTATGGCCGAGGCCTGCAAAAAGGCTGAGGTCCGCGTCACCCTCGGCTTTGTGCGCCGCTTCGACACCCAGTGGGGCGCCCTCAAAAGGGTGATCCAGTCCAATGCCGTGGGCCGGCCGGTGATCTGGCGCTTCGCCGCCGGAGGCAGACCGGCCAACCCCTGGTACCGCGACGTACACAAGGGCGGCGGCCCCCTGATCGACGGGGCCATCCACAACTACGATTTCATGCTGCAGATTTTCGGGCCAGTGGCCTCGGTCCAGGCATCTTCCCTGCAGTTCGACCGCACCAGCGTGGGTTCGGACACTGCCAGCGTCATCGTCAACTTCAAGTCCGGGGACCAGCACACCCTGATCTGGTCCTGGGGCGTGGCAGCCGGGGCCCCGGTGACCTATCTCAACGACGTGATCGGTCCCAAAGGAGCGCTGCAGTTCGGCATGCATGCGGCCGAGGCGCCCAAAGGTTTCGACCCCCAGAAACAGGGCGCCCTCACCCTCAAAACCGGTCAGAACAAGGAAAAGGTCTACACCTACCGCCAGCAGGACATGTTCGTCGAGCAGCTCAAACATGTGGTGGGTTGCTTCGAGCGCGGGGAGCAGCCCCTGGTCACTGCCGAGGATGGCCTCAAGGCCCTTGAGGTCGCCGCCGCCATCCTTGGCGCCGGCCTCAAGCGCGCCACCATCAAACTGTGAGCGCTGAGATGACCAAACACGTTCCTACGCCCACGTCGCGTTTGCGCTTCGGCCTGGGCGCTGCGGACATCACCCCACCGGTGGGCATCTACCACCGGATGTGGGGGGCAGCCCGCCACGACCGGGCCGCCGGTGTCCACCGCCCGCTGCGGGCCGATGTGCTGCTCCTGGCGCCCCTGGATTGCGGCCCGCTCTTGGTCCGCGCCCACCTGGACCTGGTCGGTCTGGCCGCGACCCAGCACAACGAGTTGCGCCAGGCCCTGGCCGAAATAACTGGAGCGCTGCTGGAGCGGGTGATCATCACCTACTCCCATACCCACTCCTCTGGTTTCTTTGTCGCCAACCGGATCGCCTTGTCCGGTGGGGAATTGATAGTCCCCTACCTGCGCCAGTTGCGCCTCAAGGTCCAAGAAGCCGGTGCCCAGGCCCTCTACGCCATGCGGGAAGCGGTGGTCACCTATGCCACCGGCCAGTGCGGCATGGCCGCCAACCGGGACTACTGGGATGCGGAGGCCGGCCATCCGGTCTGTGGTTTCAACCCGCAGGGCGAGCCCGACCAGACCGTGGTGGTGGCCCGTTTCTCCGCGCCTTCCGGGCAACTGCTGGCCACCATGGTCAACTACAGCTGTCATCCCACCAGCCTGGCCTGGGAGAACACCCTGATCAGCCCAGATTATCCGGGCGCCTTGCGCGAGACCGTGGAGAAATCCACCGGCGCCCCCTGCACCTTTGCCCTGGGGGCCTGCGGCGACCAGGGACCGCGCGATGGTTTTGTCGGCGACCCGGCAGTGGCTGACCGCAATGGCCGGCAAGTAGGGCACGCAGCCCTTTCGGTGCTGGAAGGCATGGGGGCCCCGGCGGCTGATTTTGTCTACCAGGGGCCGGTGATCTCCGGGGCCACCCTGGGAGCCTGGGCCCATGTGCCCTTCCCTGCGGAACGGCAGGCGCAGACGGCCGGCTTTGCCGGAGGGACCTATACGGTGGACCTGCCCCTCAAGCCCGGCCTAGAGGCGGAGCGCTTCCAGCGGGAACTCCAGGAATGGTCGGCCCGCCAACAAGAGGCAGAAGTGCGGGGCGATGTGCTCGAAACGCGCAACTGCAGCGCCCTGGCCGAGCGGGCCCGGCGCTGGCTGGCACGCCTCGAGGGCCTGCCCACGGGGCCCACCTATCCCTTTCAGTTCACGGTGTACCGGCTGGGGGACGCGATCTGGGCCACCTGCGGAGGCGAGCCCTACAGCCTGATCCAGACCGAGTTGCGCCGGCGCTTTCCCCAGTTCACCTTGCTCTTTTCACCCCTCACCAGCGATTTCCAGGTGGCGTATCTATTGCCCCGCGACCGCTATGGCAAGGGGTTGTACCAGGAAGAGCCCTCCAGCCTCGCGCCGGGCTGTCTGGAACTGCTCATCGAGGCGATGGCCGCGCAGATCAGCGCCCTGGAAACCGGAGAACCTGTTCTATGAGCGACACCTGGAAGGCCTGCCAGTTGCAGGCCGAACACTGCCTCGAAGCCTTCCGCCAGCAGCGCTTGAACGAAGCTGACTTGTCTCACCTGAGTTCCCTGCTCGAAAACGCCTGGCCCCAGCGCCAGAGTCTGCTCTACCTTCAACTGCGCAACACCAACCCCGGCTCCCAGGTGGTGGGCATGAGCCAGTTCGCAGAGGGAAAGATGGTGGAGCCACCGGCTGATCCCAAGGACTGGCCCTACCAGTCAGCCCTGGCCGCCATTGCCGAGGGCTGGCGGGTAGTCTCCTTCCCCAACCTGGCCCTGCTGATGGACGAAGCGATCCCGCATACACTAGGATGTGAGTTTATCCTGGAGAAATGGCAGTGAGCCTACTTCCCTTGGCGCAACGCCATCTATATGGCGTTGCGGGATGTGAGTTCATCCTGGAGAAATGGCAGTGAGCAGCTTTCCTGTGGCGCAACGCCATCTATATGGCGTTGCGGGATGTGAGTTTATCCTAGAAAAGTGGCACTGAACCTACTTCCCTTGGCGCAGCACCATCTATATGGTGCTGCGGGATGGGATTTTATCCTCGAAAAGTGGAGCTGATTACATGTCCCGCCGGACCTGCGACTGCCCTCCCACCCTGACCGATTCCCAGATACTCGAATTCTGCCGGCAGGGTTATCTGCTGCTGCCCGGGGTGGTCCCTGATGAGATCAACCGCCGCGCCTTTGAATACCTGGACACCAACACCCATTACGAGCCCACCCCGATCCTCGACTTCGACTGGTTCCAGGACCAGGTGATCTGCAACCCCGCCGCAGCCGGGGCCGTGCGCTCGCTCTTGAGTCCGGGGTTCGGGCTGCCGGTGCTGATGAGCAATCACCGACGCCAGTGCCCCCACCAGATGACGGGCGGCTGGCATGTGGACGGCGGCTCTCGCTGGGGTCCGCAACTGAATGATCTGCAGGTGTTCTACTACCCGCAGGAAACGCCCATCGAGATGGGGCCCACCGAGGTGGTTCCCGGCTCTCACCTGGTGCCCAACACCCAGCGGGCCATGGCCCATTACGGCCGCATCCGCGGCAGCGCCTCCACCGCAGCCCCGGCCGGCTCCATCTTCATCACCGCGTACCGGATCTGGCACCGGGCTACGGCGGCCCCTGGCAGCGGCATCCGCAACATGCTCAAATACTGCTACTGGCGCACTGCGGCCCCGGCCCGCGACTGGGTCAGGGAGCCGGATTTCGATCTGGCCCGCGCCAACTTCAGCGGCCCTGCCGCCGGCTTTGGCGAGCAGTTCCACGAGTGTTACTCGGCGGCCGAGATGTTCTGCTGGCTGGCCGGTCAGCACCACAACTATCAGGTCACCGGCGGCCAGAGCTGGCCCCTGCCTGCCCAGCGCAATGACCTGCCCTACGGCTTTCCTCCGGCCCTGGCCACCAGATGAGTATGGACAACCTGTGCTCTCAACTCCAGTTGTGCCTCGAAAAATTCCGGCGCGACGAACTGGCCGAAGCCGACCTGCTACAGGCCCTGACCCTGAGCGAAAAACCAGGCCCGCAGCAACTGCTCTACCTCCAGGTTAGCAATACCGGGGTGGGCTCCCAGGTAATCGGGATCTCCCTGGTCGCCGAGGGCAAGATGCAGGAATTGCCAGCTGACCCCGCCCTGTGGCCGTACCAGACCGTGCTGGAGGCCATGGCCGACGGTTGGCGGGTGATCAAATTCCCCGAGCTGGCCCTGCTCTTGCAGGAGTACCAGACCGTGGGAATGGGTTGTGAGTTCATACTAGAAAAATGAAACTAAAAGAATTCTGCTGGCGCGCCGCACCATCTATATGGTGCTGCGGGGTTGTGAGTTCATCTTAGAAAGGTAAAACCATGCTGCCGGCCACCCACGACTGTCCCCCCACCCTGAATGACCAGCAGGTGCTGGACTTCTGTCGCGACGGTTTCCTAGTTTTGCCGGGTGTGGTGCCCGACCAGATCAACCAACGCACCGTGGAATTCCTGGAGGGCTGCAACGGCCCGCAGCCGGACCAGATCCTGGCCGAGGACTGGTTCGTCGAAGCCGTGCTCGAGAACCCCCAGGCCGCCGGGGCCGTCCGCTCCCTGCTGGGCGCCAGCTTCCGCCTGCCTGGGATGATGGCCAACCACCGCAACACCTGCCCGGCCCCGGCCCAGAACTGGCACCGCGACGGCGGCTCCATCTACAACCGCCGGCTCGATTACCTACAGGTCTTCTACTATCCCACCGACACCCCCGAGGAGATGGGGCCCACCGAGGTGGTCCCCGGCTCTCACTTCGTGCGCAGCAAAGCCAACTACATGGTCCATTACGATCGCATTCGCCATGCGGTCCGCACCACTGCGCCGGCCGGCTCCATCTTCCTCACCGTGTATTCGATCTGGCACCGCCGCAGCAAGAGCACCGGGTCCGGGGTGCGCAATCTGCTCAAATACAACTACTGGCGCACCGCGCCGCCCCGCCGCGATTGGCTGGTGGATCCGGCCTTCGATTTCTCCTGGATCCGCCTCAGCGCCGGCCGGCCGCCTTTCGAGCAGTTCATGGACGGCATCGCCGCCGCCGAACTCTTCACCTGGCTCTGCGGCCTGGAAGAGGAGTACCGGTTCCAGGGTGGCCAGTGCTGGCCGGTGAATGCCCTCCACCGCGCTCCCTATACCCAGGAAGGCCTGCCACCAGCTTTGTGGCCGCAACCAGGCTGAAGGCTCAGAGGTCTCCCTGCCGCACCACCGAGATCCGGCCCGGGGGATCAGCGCTGATACTGCCGATCACGGCAGCATGCGCCACCCCGGCTTCGCCCAGGGCCTTCAGCACTTCTTTGGCCTGAGCAGCCGGCACCGCAGCCAGCAACCCCCCCGAAGTCTGAGCGTCGCAAAGCAGAAGTTGGTCGTCCTGGTCCAGGTCCGGGGCATAGCTAACCCAGTCGGCCAGGAAACGGTGGTTGGCGTAGGTGCCGCCCGGGGCCCCGCCCCCTTTCACATATTCGCGGGCCGCATCCAGCACTGGTACCTGATCAAAACAGATGGTCGCGTGTACCCTGCTGGCCACCACCATATTGCGCAGGTGCCCCAGAAGCCCAAAACCTGTGACATCGGTCAAAGCGCGGGTGCCGACCCGGCAGAACACCTCGGCGGCAGCCCGGTTGAGGGTGGTCATGATCTTCAACGCCTCGGCAATGGCCCCCAGCCGGTCCTCCCCGTTTTTGGCGGCGGTGGTGATGATGCCCAGGCCCAACGGTTTGGTGAGGATGAGCCAATCGCCTGGCTGAGCCCGGTCATTAGACAACACCCGCTCGGGATGGATGGTGCCGACCACCGCTAGGCCGAAAATCGGTTCCTCGGATTTGATGGTATGGCCGCCGACAATGGCGATGCCCGCCTCGGCCGCCTTGTCGGTGGCACCCCGGAGAATCTCCACCAGCACCTCGGGCGGCAGCGCCTCATCCGGGAAGCCGACGATGCTCAGGGCGGTGAGCGGTTTGCCGCCCATGGCGTACACATCGCTCAGTGCGTTGGCCGCTGCCACCGCCCCGAAATCGTAGGGACTGTCGACGATGGGGGTGAAAAAATCCGTGGTCAACACCAGCGCCAGCTCATCGCTGAGTTGGTACACCGCCGCGTCATCGGCGGTGGCGCTGCCCACCAGCACCTTGGGATCGGTGATAGCCGGCAGACTCTGGAGCAGGGGTAACAAATACCCGGGGGGCTGTTTGGCGGCGCAACCAGCCCTTTTGGCCAACTGGGTCAGACGTACTTCATCGAATACATTCATTTGCGCCCTCTATTGGGGGTTTGATGATTTTCCCAGCATGGGGGGCCAGACTTCCGGGGCCACCGGAGGCGGCGCGGGCCGCACTTCGCCGGCCGGCACTGCACTTCCGGGTGCCTCAACGATAAAAGTGAAAACCCCATACCACACCAAAGCGACGGCGCAGAGGAAGCCCGCTGCTTTCTTCCACGACAGCGACTCCTCCGCTGGGGCGGGCAGCGAGAGTTTATCCCCTCCAGTCCACATCGCGGCCCCGGCCAGCACATACCCGGCAGCACCGCAATAGAGTGCCCAATCCGTGCCCCACTTCATGCCCACTACCACCGCCAGAGCCGAGCCCGCCACCCCGCTGACGCCATTGACCCCCCACATCCAGGGGATCTGTTCGGGAATAGCACTGCCAGCCAGCCGCAACCCCGCCGGGAAACACAGGCCCATCATCAATCCCAGTGGCAGGATCAGGGCCAGCGCCACCAGGATCCTGCCGCCGGCCTCCAGGTGGAGCGCCAGGGGCAGCACCACCCCATGGAGCCAGATCAGCCCGAGCGCTGCCACCCCGGTCAGCGCGGCAGCCAGCCCGAGGCCGGTGCCCGTGCCCAGGGCCTTCACCCGGCTCCCCACCAGGCTGCCGACGGCGCTGGCTAGGAGCAGGGCGAAGAGCGTGACTGCCAGGGTGAGGAGGGGCTGCCCCAGCAGGAGCGAGAAGCGCTGCAACAGGTAGATCTCCACCAGCATATAGCTGGCACCGAGGCCTGCGGCGAAGCACCTGAACCTCAGCCCCAGAGCCCGAGGGGTGCGCCGTGCCGGAACACCCACCAGGACCAGCACCGCCGCGAAGGCCGCCCACAACAGGTATTTGAGGTTGCGATCCAACCCGGTGGTAACGCCATAGAAATAAGGCCGCTCGTCAGTGACCGGGCTCAGGTCATTGTTGTGGGCGGCGATAAAGGCCCCAAGCCCCCCCACTCGCAGCGAGGAGATGGCCTC
>CAMAVQ010000055.1 GCA_945861755.1 Gemmatimonas phototrophica | reverse complement strand
GAACAAAGCCCTGGGCACGGTATTTTTTTCAGGGTACGCCCCCCTGGCTCCAGGGACCGCGGGGAGTGCTGTCGTCGCTCTTCTTTACTATTATTTTGCCGCTCAGTTGGAGGGCGCGGCCTGGGTCGCGGTCCTCGCGCTGGTTTTTGTGGTCGCCGTGTACACCGCCCAAATGCTGGCCAGGAAATGGGGGGACGATCCGAGCCGGGTGGTCATCGACGAGGCAGTGGGGTTCCTGGTGACCGTGGCCTTTCTGCCCCACAGTTTCTGGATGGCGGTGGGTGGGTTTTTTATTTTTAGGGTTCTCGACATCCTCAAACCGCCTCCGGCCCGCCAGCTCGAAGCACTGCCTGGCGGCTGGGGTATCGTGCTGGACGACGTGGCTGCGGGTATCTACGGCAATCTGCTTATCCGCCTGGGGTTGGCAATTTATCAGGGAGGCTTCACCCATGGCTAAGGCCGATGGGGGCGAGCGGAAGGACCAGGAAAAGAAAAAGGTCCTCGAGTCCACCCTCGCGCAGATAGAAAAGCAGTACGGCAAAGGGGCCATTATGCGCCTGGGCGACCAGGGCGGACACGTAGAGGTGGAGGTGATCTCCACCGGCTCCCTGGCCTTGGACGCGGCGCTGGGCACCGGCGGCTTACCCCGGGGGCGTATCGTCGAGATCTACGGGCCAGAGGGCGCCGGGAAGACGTTGCTTTCCCTGCACGCCATCCGCGAGGCCCAGAAGACCGGCGGCAATGCCGCCTTCATCGATGCCGAACACGCCCTCGACATCAACTTTGCCCGCCGCATCGGGGTGGACGTGCAGAACCTGATCATCTCCCAGCCAGACAGCGGCGAGCAGGGCATGGAGATCGTCGACACCCTGGTGCGCAGCGGGGCCTTCGATATCATCGTCGTCGATTCGGTCGCGGCGCTGGTGCCCCAGGCCGAGTTGGAGGGCGAGATGGGGGATTCCCACATGGGATTACACGCCCGGTTGATGTCCCAGGCCCTGCGCAAGCTGACCGGTTCCATCAACCGCTCGCGCACCTGCCTGATCTTTCTCAACCAGCTGCGCATGAAGATCGGGGTGATGTTCGGCAACCCGGAGACCACCACCGGGGGCCGCGCCTTGGCCTTTTATTCGTCGGTGCGCCTCGACATCCGGCGCACGGCGCGTGTCAAGGACGGGGAGGAGGACATCGGCAGCCGCACCCGGGTCAAAGTGATCAAGAACAAGCTGGCGCCCCCCTTCAGGGAAGCCGAATTCGACATCCTTTTCATGGGTGAGCACATCGGCATCTCCTACGAGGGGGATCTGGTGGACCTGGGGGTGGAAAAAGGCCTGGTGGAGAAGAGCGGCACCTGGATGTCCTACAATGGGGAACGGTTGGGTCAGGGCCGCGACAACGCCAAGGAATTCCTGGCGAAACACCCCGAGGTGGCCGCTGACCTGGCCCAGAAACTGCGCGCCTTGCTGGGCCTCAACCACCAAGGCAAAGACGCTACCTGAAGGTCTGAAGGCCGGTCGCCGTGGAAGACGAACTGCAAAAGGCCCGCCAGCTCGGCATCCGGTACCTGGGCCGGGCCGACCGCACGGTTGATCAGATTCGCCAGCGGCTGGTGCGGGCTTCCTTCTCAGAGGTGGTAATCGAGCAGGTGCTGGCCGACTTCGCGCAGCGGCGCTGGCTCGACGACGAGCAATTCGCCCGCCGCTGGATCAGCTCGCGCCTGGAGAAGAAGCCGGCCGGGGCCCGCCGTCTGGCCAGCGATCTGCACCAGCGGGGCCTGGCCCCCGAGACGGTGGCGCGGGTCCTGGAGGAGTTCTCTGGAACGCTGGACAGTCCGGCGGCGATGGTGGAGTTACTGCGCCGGCAGCGGGGCCGCTACGCCGGTCTGGACGAACAGAAGGCCAAAAGGCGGATGCTGAATTTTTTGCGGCGGCGCGGCTACACTGAAGAGGGCGCGTGGCGGGCGTTGAATCAGGTCTGGAAAGAGATGCAGAGAGATGAAATCCAGGGAGATTAGAGAGGACTTTCAGCGCTTCTTCGAGGAGCACGGCCATCAGCGGGTGCCCAGCGCCCCGGTGGTGCCCAAGGACGATCCGACGCTCTATTTCACCAACGCCGGCATGAACCAGTTCAAGGACGTGTTCCTGGGCTTGGGCCGGCGCGACTACACCCGGGCGGTGGACACCCAGAAATGTATCCGCGTCTCGGGCAAACACAACGACCTGGAGGAGGTGGGGCCCAGCCCACGGCACCACACTTTCTTCGAGATGCTGGGCAACTGGTCTTTTGGCGATTACTTCAAACGCGAGGCCATCACCTGGGCCTGGGAGTTGCTGACTCAGCGCTGGGGCATTGACCAGCGGCGGCTGTGGGCTACGGTCTTCGAAGGTGACCCGGCCAGCGGCCTGGAGCCCGACACCGAGGCCGAGGACCTGTGGCGCCAGACCACGGGCCTGCCCCCGGAGCGGATCGTGCGGCTCTCGGCCAAGGACAACTTTTGGGAGATGGGCGCCAGCGGCCCCTGCGGCCCCTGCTCCGAGATCCACTACTACCACGGCGATCTGGCCAGCCAGAGCCGCGAGGGATTCCTCTCGGGAGCGGATGACTATACGGAGATCTGGAACCTGGTCTTCATCCAGTACAATCGGGACGAACAGGGCCAGCTCCATCTGCTGCCGGCCAAACACGTGGACACCGGCATGGGGTTTGAGCGGATCTGCAGCGTGCTGCAGGGAGTGAAAACCAATTATGACACCGATGTTTTCCTGCCCCTCATTGGCCGGGTTGCCGAACTGAGCGGCGTGGAACCCAAAGGCGAGGGCCAGATTGCCATGCGGGTCATTGCCGACCACGTCCGTTCCCTGACTTTTGCCATCGCCGACGGGGCCCTGCCGGCCAACGAGGGGCGTGGCTATGTGTTGCGCCGTCTGCTGCGGCGGGCCGCCCGCTACGGCCGCCAGCTCGATCTGCACCAGCCCTTTCTCCACCGGTTGACCGAGGTGGTAGTGGAGCAACTGGGCGCGGCCTTCCCGGAGATCGCCGCCAAAAAGTCCCACATCGCCCTGGTGCTGAAGGCGGAGGAGGAGAGCTTCGGCAAGACCCTCGACCGCGGGCTGGAGATCTTCGAGCGCCTCAGCCAGAAGGGTCAGCTCAGCGGCGAAGATACCTTCCAGCTCTACGACACCTATGGGTTTCCGCTCGACCTGACCGAGTTGATGGCCCGCGAGCGCGGCCTGAGGGTGGACACCGCCGGCTTTGAGGTTGCCCTGGAGCAGCAGCGGCAGCGGGCCCGCCACGCCGGCCGCGGCCAGTTCAAGGCCAGGGAAGGGGTGGAGGACGCCCTGCCCGGGCCCCACTCCCGTTTTGTCGGCTACGACGAGTTGGAGGCCGATGCCCAGGTGGTGCGCGCCGAGGTGGGCGAAGAGGGGCAGGTACATCTCTTCCTCGACCAGACCCCCTTCTATGCCGAGTCGGGCGGCCAGGTAGGGGATCGGGGTTTGATCGAGGGGGAGGGGTTTGTGGTTCAGGTGGAGGATACGGTCAAGGCCCGGGGCGGTTTCTTGCACCTGGGCCGGCTGCTGGCCGGCCAGGCCGCGGACCTACAAGGCAAGGTGTGCGCCCGGGTCGATGTCGAGACCCGACTGGCCGCAGCCCGCAACCACACCGGCACCCATTTGCTGAACGAGGCCCTGCGCCGGGTGCTGGGTGAACACGTGGCCCAGATGGGATCGCTGGTGACGCCCGAGCGGCTGCGTTTCGATTTTTCCCATTTCGCCGCCCTGGTGCCGGGGCAGCTGCGCCAGGTGGCGGGTATCGTCAACGAGCAGATCCGCGCCGACCAGGAAGTGAGCACCTTTGAGGAAGACCTGGAACAGGCCAGGAAGCTGGGGGCCCAGGCCCTGTTCGGCGAGAAGTACGAACAGCGGGTGAGGGTGGTGCGCATCGGGGATTTCAGCCTGGAATTGTGCGGGGGGACCCATGTGCGCTCCACCGGTCAGATCGGGGCCTTTGAACTGTTGGCCGAGGGCGGCATCGCCGCCGGCACCCGCCGGACCGAGGGCCTCACCGGGGCCGGCGCCGAGGAGGCTGGCTGGCAGCAGCGCCAGGTGCTGGAGCGCCTGGGCGGCTTGCTCAATGCGCCCCCGACCCAGTTGCCCGCGAAGGTGGAGGGGGTCCTGGCCCGCCAGCGCGAATTGGAACGGGCCCTGGCCGAGGCGCGGGGGCGCCTGGCCGCGGTGGAGGTGGTCGAATGGGTGGCCGCCGCCCTGGAGATAGAGGGCATCAAGGTGGTGGTCCGCCGGGTCGAGGAGGGCCAGGCCACCGCCCTGCAGGTTTTGGGTGACGGCCTGAGATCCCGCCTGGGTTCGGGCTTGGGGGTGCTGGGCGCGGTGAGCGATGGCAAGGTTTCCCTTCTGGCAGTGGTCACCGACGACCTGATCAAGGGCCGGGGCCTCAAGGCCGGCGACCTGGTCCGCCAGGTGGCGCAGCTGGCCGGTGGCTCGGGCGGGGGCAAGCCCCACATGGCCCAGGCCGGCGCCAAAGATCCCGCCTTGCTGGACCAGGCTCTGGCGGCGGTGCCGAAAATCCTTCGACAATTATTGCAGACTTAGGCGGGGAGCGCGTTTTGGGAACCGTACTGGAGTACCTATCCGAGGTCAGGCAGCGGCGCGGCGCCGGGTATCTGGTGCTCCTGGACCCGGACCGGCTTTCCCCGGAGGAGCTGGAGCAGCGGGCCCTGGCCTGTGCCGAGGCCGGCGCCGACGCCATTCTCATCGGCACCAGCCTGATGTTCAGCGCCGTCCGCAATGCCCAGGCCTTTGCCCGGCTCAAGGAGCGGGTGAAAATTCCGCTGATCGGTTTCCCTGGGGACGCTGGGCAGGTAGTGCCCAGCACCGACGCCCTGCTTTTTCTCTCGCTGATCAGCGGCCGCAATCCCGAGCTGCTCATCGGCCAGCAGGTGCGGGCCGCACCCCTGCTCAAGGAGGCGGGGATCGAGGTGATCTCCACCGGGTACATGCTCATTGAGTCAGGGAGTCTGACCTCGGTGGAGTTCATGAGCGGCACTCGGCCCATCCCGCGCAACAAGTGCGACATTGCCATGGCCCATGCCCTGGCGGCCCGTTATCTGGGCATGAAGCTGATCTACCTGGAGACCGGCAGCGGCGCCGGCGCCTCGGTGCCCGACGAGATGGTGCGGGCAGTGGCAGAATATGCCCAGTTGCCAGTGGTGGTGGGCGGGGGCATACGCGACGGCCAGACCGCGCGGGCCAAGGTGGAGGCCGGGGCCAGTTTTGTGGTCACTGGCACGGTGGTGGAAGAGGACCAGGGCCGGCTGCGCGAGCTGAGCGCCGCCGTGCATATCAGGGATTAGGGGCCGGTCGATGGCTGGCATGGTCGATATCCACAACCATATCCTGCCCCAGGTGGACGACGGGGCGGATTCCCTGGAGACCTCCCTGGAGATGCTGCGGCGCGGCCTGCAGGAGGGGATCGAGGTAGCGGTGCTGACGCCGCACTTCAAGCCCGGGGACGACCAGGAAAAGGCCGAATTACACCAGCAGCGCTTTGCCCAGTTGCAGGAGGCGGTGGCTGGGGCCGGGATGGCGATCCAGCTTTTCTTGGGGGCTGAAGTGGGTTTTCGTTTCGGCCTGGCCGAGGTGGCCCGCTGGCCGGGCATTCCCCTCGCGGGCAGCCGGTACGTGCTGGTGGACCTGCCGCCAGGACGCCTGTCAGGTGGACTGGAAAAGGGGATGTTTGAGCTGCGTACGGCTGGATTCCGGCCCATCCTGGGCCATCCGGAGCGCCACCGGCAGTTGACCCAGGACGAAGACCAGCTCCAGCGGCTGCGGGAGCAGGAGTTGCTCTTTCAGATCGACGCGGGCAGTCTGACCGGGCGTTTTGGCCAGCGCACCCAGAAGGCGGCCCGCATGTTGGTTGAGCGGGGTTGGGCCGAGTTCGTGGCCAGCGACGGACACAATTTGGAGAAAAGGCCTTTTACCCTCCGGGCGGCCCGTCAGTGGGTCGAGGAGGGGGTGGGTCCTGAGGAGGCACAGTTGCTTTTTTCGGACAATCCCTGGCGGCTGGTCCGCGGCGAGTCCATCGCCTTCAGAGAGGGACAGGTGCGGCGCATCCCCGGGCGCCCTGCCCCCGAGCGGCAGCGGGGATGGCTGAGCCGGCTGCTGGGCGCCGGGAAATAGGATGGAAGAAAGAATGAACGCCAAGATCGCGACGGTAAAGAACCATCTGGGCATCCACGCCCGCCCCTCGGCGCTGGTGGTGCGCAGCGCGTCCAAGTTCAAAGCGGAGATCTACTTCTCCAAAGGGGACACCCAGCGCATCAACGGCAAGAGCATCATGGGGGTGATGATGCTGGCCGCCGAGCAGGGCTCCCAGATCCTGGTCGAGGCCGAGGGTGAGGACGAGGCCGAGGCGGTGGAGACTCTGGCCCAGTTGCTGGAGAGCAATTTCGAGGTCTAACGTGGAGAAGAAGACGCGCCCATACCAGCGGCTGGCGGGCATTGCCGCCGCTCCAGGGGTGGCCATCGGCAGGGCCTTCGTCCGCGACGAGGGGGTCCCCGACATTCCCAAGCGCAAGGTTTCTGCCCACCAGGTGGAGGCCGAGGCCGAGCGTTTTCTCAACACCCTGCACCAGGTGGGCGAGGAGATCCGCCGCACCCAGCGCCTGGTGGAGATGGAGCACGGCGCTGAGTTGGCGATGATCTTCGAGGCCCAGCTCTTCATGCTCGAGGATCCGGAGATCAAGAAGCAGACCCTGGCGCTGATCCGCGAGCACCAGTGTACGGCCGACCGGGCCTTCTCCGTGACCCTCAAGCAAGCCAAGAAGATGTTCGAGCAGATCGAGAACGAGTACCTGCGCATGCGCCTGAGCGACGTGATGGACATCGAGCAACAAGTGTTGATCCGCCTGGCCGGGGGCGAGTTGCGGGCCCTCAACACGCTGCGCGCCAACACCGTGGTCGTGGCCCACGACCTGCTCCCCTCGGAGGCGGTGCAATTGGGGCAGCGGCGGGTCAAAGGGCTGGTCACCGACGGGGGCGGGGCCACCTCCCATGCCAGCATCATCGCCCGTTCGCTGGGCCTGCCCACAGTAGTGGGCACCGAGATCGCCTCGCGCCAGATCGCCTCGGGGGACATGGTCATCGTCGATGGCGACCAGGGTGTGGTGCACGTCAACCCCACCGCCCAGATCCTGCGCACCTACCGCAGCCAGGTGCAGCGGCAGGTGCAGCGCCAGCGAGATCTGAGTGCGCGCCGTTCCCTGCCGGCCCGCACCCGCGACGACCACGAGATTTCGCTGCTGGCCAACATCGACGCGCCCGAAGAGGTCCAGCAGGCCCTCGACAACGGGGCGCACGGGGTGGGCATGTACCGCACCGAGATGCTCTACCTGGGCTACCGTCTGCCCAGCGAGGAGGAGCAGGTGGCGACGTACACGCGTATTGTCGAGGCCATGGCCCCCTATCCGGTGGTCATCCGCACTGTGGACCTGGGAGGGGACAAGCTCTCCCATGTGCTCGAAAGTTCCCCGGAGGCCAACCCCTTTCTGGGCTGGCGCGGCATCCGCATCTGCCTGGATACCCCCTCGCTCTTCAAGGCTCAGCTGCGGGCTGTGCTGCGGGCCGGGGTCAAGGGCGAGGCCCAGTTGCTCCTGCCCATGGTTTCCAACCTGGAGGAGGTGCGCCGGGCCAGGGCAGTGCTGAGCGAGGTCCAGGAAGAATTGCGCCAGGCCGGCGTGCCCTTCCAGGAGTCGTGCAAGTTGGGGGTGATGGTCGAGGTGCCCTCGGTGGCCCTGCAGGCCGATGCTTTTGCCGAGGAGGTGGACTTTTTCAGCCTGGGGACCAACGACCTGACCCAGTACACCCTGGCGGTAGACCGGGGCACGGCCAGGGTTGCCGAACTATACGACCCCTTTCACCCGGCAGTGCTGCGCCTGATCGCCATGACGGTGGACAGCGGCCGGCGGCGCGGCATCCCGGTCAGCATCTGCGGCGAACTGGCCGGCGATCCGCTGGCCGTGCCCCTGCTGGTGGGGCTGGGCCTGGAAAACCTGAGCCTCAGCCCCGGACTGATCCCCGAAGTCAAGGAGGTCGTCCGCGCCATTTGCCAGAATGAGGCCCAGGAGTTGGCCGCCGGTTGCCTGGAACTCAAAACCGGGGCCGAGGTGCGGCAACGCCTGGAAGAAGCAGTGCCCCGGATTGCCCAATGAATTAATACCGTCAGCGACGAGGAGAGTTCAGTAATGAGTCGATACCTGTTTACCTCAGAGTCGGTTTCGGTCGGTCACCCCGACAAGGTGGCCGACCAGATTTCCGACGCCATTCTCGACGCCATGTTGGCGCAGGACCCCGCCTCGCGGGTGGCCTGCGAAACCCTGGTGACCACCGGACAGGTGGTGGTGGCCGGCGAGGTCACCACCCGCGCCTTTGTCGACATCCAGGAGGTGGTGCGCCGTACGGTGCGCGGCATCGGCTACACCGAGGCGGGCATAGGTTTCGATGCCGATTCCTGCGGCGTGCTGGTGGCCCTCCACCAGCAGTCCCCCGACATCGCCATGGGCGTCGACGAGAAGAAGGGCCACGAGCAGGGGGCCGGCGACCAGGGCCTGATGTTCGGTTTTGCGGTGGACGAGACCCCGCAACTGATGCCCCTGCCCATTTTCCTGGCCCACCGTCTGATGGAAGAGCAGGAGCGTCTGCGCCGGACTGGCAAACTCAAGTATCTGCGCCCCGATGCCAAGTCGCAGGTAACCATCGAATACGAGGACGACCAGCCGCTGCGCGTACACACCGTGGTCATCAGCACCCAACACACGCCCGAGGTCAAGTTAGAGACCATCCGCCGGGACATGATCGCCATGGCCAAGCGGGTGATCAACGCGGCCAGCAGCACCAAGATCGACAAGGACACCATCTTCCACATCAATCCCACCGGCCGCTTTGAGGTGGGGGGGCCTCACGGAGATAGCGGTCTGACCGGACGCAAGATTATTGTCGATACCTACGGCGGTATGGGCCGCCACGGGGGGGGGGCCTTCTCGGGCAAAGACCCCAGCAAGGTGGACCGCAGCGCCGCCTATGCAGCGCGATGGGCGGCCAAGAATGTGGTGGCCGCCGGGTTGGCCCGCCGCTGCGAACTTCAGGTGGCCTACGCTATCGGCGTGGCCAGGCCGGTGTCGGTGAAGGTCGACACTTTTGGTACTGGCACCGTAGACGACCATAAGCTGGCCGCCGCGGTCGAAAAGGTTTTCGACCTGCGCCCCAAAACGATCATCAGCGCCCTCGGCCTGCTCAAACCCATCTACCAGCAGACTGCGGCGCACGGCCACTTTGGCCGAGAATTACCCGCCTTCACCTGGGAGCGCACCGACAAGGTCGGAGCGCTGCGCCGGGCGGCAGGCCTCAAGCAGCGATAACACCGAGGTTCAATACGGCGCGGCCCACGGGCCGCGCACAAAAGGGAGGACAACCATGAAAAGAGCGAGGTTTTCCGGCGCGGCGCGGCGCTGGCGATACCTGGCCTGGGGCGGCGCACTGCTCCTGGCCCTGGCCGCCGGCTGCGCAGTGAAGAAGCCCCAGGTCCCCAGGAGTAAGTTCAAGATCAGCATCCCGGTGGCCGATGACCGCACCCTGATGTCCAAGGTGGTCGGCGAGCGCGACTATCTCAAACTGGACGATACTGGTCGTATGTCCCTGGACTTCAACACCGAGTTCGGCGAGGGCGGCCGCCAGGAGATCGGCGAACGGCTGAGCATCAAGCCCAGTGGCGCGGACTTCTCCACCGCCATCGGGGATATCTTCATCCCCGGTCAGCAACTGCCCGAAAATCGCATCCCCATGAGTACCCTGGTGCCCGGGGTGAGCACCGGCACGGTGCCCCTGATCCCCGCTTCCCAGATCGACCAGCAGGTGCAAGTGCCTCTGGCCGACATCGAGGCCCTCGTGATCAAGGAGGGCCGCCTCAGTCTCACCCTGCGCAACGGCCTGCCCATCGCGCTGGACAACATGCGCCTGACCCTGGTGGACAGGGGAAATGGCGGGGCCACCGTGGGCTTCGCCGATCTGGGCCGGCTCAACACCGGCGAGGAGAAGACCGGAATCTTTGACCTGGCCGGCAAGAACATCTCGGGCGAGCTGTCCATCGCGGTGAGCGGCAGCACGGTGGAGGCCACGGATGTGGCGGTGACAAGCAGCGCCAGCCTGGATGTGCTGGGCGGCCTGAGCGACCTGATCGTCACCGAGGCGGACGCGCTCATCCCGCAACAGGAATTCGGCGCCAGCCAAGCCCTGGTCTTTCCAGACGACCGCATCCAGATCACCTCTGCCATCATCCGCAAAGGCCTGTTGGCCTTTGAAGTCACCAACAACATCCCCCTGGTCATGCAGCTGGACATCGTGCTGGACGACCTCAAGAAACCCGACGGCAGCACCAATGTCTTCCGCATCGACCGCCTGAATCAGAACGCCGTAGTGACCGCGGTCTTCGACCTAGAGGGCAATGACTTCGTGCCCATAGATCCGCTCAAACTGCGCTTCTCCTATTTCGCCAAAACCATTCCCTCCACCCAGCCGGCCCGCCTGATCTCGGGCAGCGTCATCGGGGTGAAGGCCATCACCGATACCCTGGCCTTCAGTCGGGTGGAAGGGGTTCTCAACCGGCTCCATCTGCCCATTCCTTCGATCACCAAGAAGCTGGGTTTCCCAGACGGCCTAGACAACATCGCCCTGAGCACCTCCTCCCTGCAGGTCTTCATGACCTCGGCAGTGGGTTTCAAGAGCCAACTGGACCTGCATCTGGACGGCACCAGCACTACCGGGGATCGCGGAATACTGGACATCAATGCCATTATCGAGCGGGGCGACCCGGATAACCCCAAGCAGCTGATCATCGGGCCCTCCTCCACCGAGTTGACCACCTTCCTCAATGTGCTGCCAGACAGTCTGGTGGTGAAACCCGAGGTGCTCTTGGGCGATGGCGTGGGGGTCGAGGTGATCAAGCCAGAGGACTGGGTGCAGCTGGATAGCCTGGTCTTCAAGGCCCCGGCCCGCCTGCGCATCAGCGCCGACACCCAGATCCGCACGGACCCGCAGCCGCGCGTCTTTAATGACGCCACCGCCCGCGAGCGGATCAGCAGCAACCTCGACAGCGCGGTGGTGACCACTGATATCGAGAATCACCTGCCCATCGGGGTACGGGTGAGTCTGCTGGTGGGCGCTACCCGCGACCAGGTCTTCACCAACCCCATCCTGCGGATCCCCCATGGCGAGAATTCGCCGACGGCGCCCGCGCCTGGTTTCGGCGTGGATGCGGCGCCCGTGGACGCCCAAGGCCGCGTCACCCAGAGCCTGAACACCACCCAGCGCATCACCATCGGCAAGGAAGACGCCCTGGTCTTCCTGCGTCCGGGCGGGGTGTACACCGGCATCCTCATCGAGTTGGACCAGACTGCCGGCGGTCAGGATATCGATGTGCTGGGCACCGATTTTGTGGACGTGAAGGCGTCCACCCAGGTGTTCCTCGAACTCAACGACGCTCTGGTAAACGGGGGGAACTAATGATGAAAACCGGTAAACTCGCTATCATCGCCGCCCTCCTGATCGCCGGGATTTCGACCCGGTCGGAGGGCTTGGGAGACACTCAGACCCGTGCCCTGGCCCTGTCCCAGGCGTACACCGCCTTGGCCCGGGGCCCAGAGGCGGTATTCTGGAATCCAGCCAACCTGGCCCTGCGGGGCGGGCCCAAGTTCCAATGGGAACTGGTCAATTTCGGCTTTTCGCTGATCGCCGAGAACAACGGCTTCTCGGTCAAAACCTACAACGACAACTTCACCGACAAGACCCGGCTGATCACCGAGGCCGACAAGAACAAGATCCTCAAGGAAATTCCCGATGACGGCGAACGCATCAACGTGGATCTCGACCCGCGCTTCGCTCTCGGCATCCCTTTAAACGGCGGGGTGGCTTTTCCCATCTCGGCCTGGGGGCTGAGTTCGGCCATCACCTTGGGTCTCAACACCGGCTTTGAGGCCGAATTACCCAAGGCCATGATCGAGCTGATGCTGAAGGGAAACGAGTTCAACAAGCCCTACGACATCGCCGACTGGAACGGCTCGGGCTGGTCGGTGTTCAGCTTCAACTGGGCGGCGGCCAAGCCCTGGATGCCGGGGAAACTCAAGCCCTACCTCGACGAATTCACCGTGGGCGGTACCTTCAAGGTGCTCAGCGGTGCGTACGGCGACATCCAGAAGTCGAAGGGCAGCCTGTTGGTGGAACCCGAGGGCATGGACCTGGACTTCAACCTGATCACCCGCGCTGCCGGCGGGTACGGGTTTGGCCTGGACCTGGGGGTGGCGGGGGTCACCAAGGACCGCAAGCTCACCTTCAGCGCCGGGCTGCTCAATTTCCTCGACTACATGTCCTGGGGCATCTCGCCCAAGCAGGATTCGGTTTTCGCCACCGCCAACAATCTGAAAGCCACCAGCGTCTTCGGGGTGAAAAATATTCAGGACGCCCTCGACAACCCCGATATCGATGGCGATGGGAGCGCGGACTTCACCAAGAACCTGGGCGACAAGGCCTTCTCGCGCTCGCTGCCGGCCATGCTGCGCCTGGGCGCCGCGTACCAGCTCCAGCCCAAGCTGACCTTGGTGGGCAACTACGATCAGGCCTTCAGCAGCGGCTTTGGCATCAAGGTCACCCCCCGGATCTCGGCAGGGGCTGAGTACCGGCTGGTGGATTGGTTTCCCATGCGTTTTGGCCTGACAGTAGGTGGGCGCAGCAGCGGCTCCTCGCTGGGTTTTGCCTTTGGCCCCTTCAATCTGGGTCACACCCAGTTCGAGGTACTGGATCTGGCCCTGGTCAACCGGGGCGGGATGTTGCCTGGGGTGTCCAAGGGCACGGCCATTTCGCTGATGTTGTTCAAGTTCAATCTGATTTGAGCGGAGCTTTCTGCTACAGACGTTAAGTTGAAAGAGGGGCCGGCTTTGTCCGGCCCCTCTTTTTGAGGCGTTTATGCCCAGATACCGGAGAAGAGAATCACACAAAGCCGGCCTGCCCCCCGGGGCCCTGGTGCATATCGGGGAAGAGCAGTCCGAAGCGGTGCAGATCCACCTGATCGACTACGACGGGGAGGGGCTGCGCGAGCGGCGGCTGGTCACCATCGAGGAGGCCTTTGCCTTTAGGCACACCCCGGCGGTGACCTGGATCGACATCGACGGCCTGCAGGAGGTGGAGGTGATCCGCAAGATCGGGGAGGAATTCGGCATCCACCCCCTGGTCCAGGAGGACATCCTCAACACCACCCAGCGGCCCAAGGTCGAAGACCACGGCTCGTATCTTTTTATCGCCGCCAAGATGATCTACTGCAACTCGGAGCGGCGCATCGAGACCGAGCAGTTGAGCCTGGTGGTGGGCCCCGATTACGTGATCTCCTTCCAGGAGTAGACCGGCAGCGACATCTTTGAATCGGTGCGCGAGCGGTTGCGCCACAACCGCGGGACCATCCGCCAGTACGGGGCGGACCACCTGGCCTATGCCCTGCTGGACACCACCGTGGACCATTATTTTGCGGTGATGGAAGACCTGGGGGACCAGCTGGAAGAGTTGGAGGACCAGCTGCTGGAAAAACCAGAGCTGAACGTGCTCCAGTCTATCCAGCAGGTGCGGCGGGAGGTGCTCTCCATCCGCCAGGTTGCCTGGCCGCTGCGGGAGGTGGTAAATCACCTGTACCGCGAGGCCTCACCCCTGGTGGCCCAGGAGACCCGGCTCTACCTGCGCGATATCTATGATCACCTGGTGCAGATGATCGACAACGTGGAAATTTTCAGGGAAATCGTCGTGGGCCTGCTCGACCTCCATCTGTTCAACCTGAACACCCGCATGAACGAGGTGATGAAGGTCCTGACTATCTTCACCTCCGTCTTTATCCCGCTGACCTTTATCGTCGGGGTGTACGGCATGAACTTCCACCACATGCCCGAACTCGACGTGCCCTGGGCCTACCCAGCTCTGTGGGCGGTGATGATCGCCATCGGGGTGGGCATGGTGCTCTTTTTCCGCAGGAAAAAGTGGATCTGAAAAGAAGGATATCTACGAGTTCGTCGAGAGCGCCACCGACTGTTGCGAGGACGTGGCCGACATGATCGAGGTCATCGTGCTCGAGAACGCCTGAAGGTGATGCTGGGGTTTCCCGTCCCCGTGTTTATCCTTTGCGGGGGGTGTAGTAGATATCCATGTGCGGGTAGCAGAAATGCACCTTGTTGTTGCGGTCAAATTCGCGGATGAGGACCCGGACGATATCGCTGGTGATCCGCTGCCGTTCCTTGGCCAGGGTCTGGTAGCGCAGGCGCATCAGGATGCCCGACTCGAAGAGTTCGGCCCGCATAAAAGGCTCCTGCCGGGTTTCGCTGATGATCTCGCTGGTGACCTGACGGGCGGCGGCGAGCAGGATCTTTTCGGCCTCGTCGAAGTCCGAGCCAAAGGTGAGCCGCACCGGCACCTCGTCGAGGATGTAATTCGAGGAGGTCTCATCTTCCTCCTGACCGAAGCCTTCCAAGGTATAGTTGTAGATGATCTGCTGAAAGAGCGTGGCATTGGGGATGAGCACGGCCCGGCCCGATTTTTCCTCGCCGCCGATGGTGCCGCCCACCTGATTGAGCAACACATGCGTGAGGGTGATATCCACCACGTCGCCGATGATGCCGGCGATGATCACCCGGTCGCCGATCTTGAAGGGTTGTTTCAGAATGATCATCAGCCAGGCGGCAATGCCGGTGACCGGCGCCTGGAGGGACCAGCCCAGGATCATGCCCAGAAAGGCGGCCGAGATCCCCAGGGTGGCCAGCGAACCGGAGAAAGTGATGATCCCGAGGATGGCGGCCAGCCCCAGCCAGATATAGCGCCAGATGAAGAGGAACTGCTGGATGTTGTCGGACTTGGAGCTAGGCCGGCTATGAAGGTAGCGGCTCAGGGCCCGGCGGGAGAGTTTGTAGAAAACCCAGATGATCAGCAGGGTCGCTACCCCCAGAATCGGGCCCTCGTACCGCAACTGGTGCAAAGGGTCAGCGAAGTACTCGGTGATTTTCTCTAACATGGATTCTCCTTTGCAGGCAGCGGGCTTTCGTTTCTCTTTCGGTAGAGCTGCCCGATCTCAGCGCCCATCACCAAGACCAGCGCAGCGCAGTAGATCCACAGGATCAGGCCGATGATCAGGGCGTATACCCCGTAGACATTTTGAGTGGAGGCAAAGTGTTTGAGATAGTACCTGAACGCCTACAAGGTCGCCTCCCACAGCACCGCAGCCCACAGGGTGCTTAACATCCGCGCGATATCCGGGCTAGGCTGGGCTTCCCATCGAAAAGATCAGAGGGAGAAGATCTCGCCCGGTGCCGGGTAGTCAACTTGTGGGTAACCCTGGCTCAGCAGCGTATCCTTGAGCGCTAAGGCTTGGTCTGGTTCGCCGTGGACCAGGAAGATGCGCTTGAGCTGGTCCGGGCGGTTGAAAGCCAGGTAATCGAGTAATTCCCGCTGGTAGGTCTCCCGGTCGAAACACTCGGGATGCAGGCGGAAGACCTCGGTGGCGTTGGTGGCCAGCGGACTGTCGACAAAAATGGGAATGTCGGGGATGCGACCCTGGTCGAAGAGTTTGTGCAGCTCATAGACCAGCGCCTGGGTGCGGCCCACGGCAAAGGCGGGGATGATGATGCGGCCGCCGCCGGCCGCGGTTTCGCAGATGGCCAGGACCAGGGCTTCTGCCACGTCGTTGGCCGGGCTGTGCAGGCGGTTGCCGTAGGTGGACTCCATGATCAACGCGTCCACATCCGGTAAAGGCTGGGGGTCGCGCAGCACCGGCATGTCGGGCCGGCCGATATCGCCGCTGAAACCCAGGCGGAGCTTCCGCTCGCCGCTCTCGATCTCTAGCACGATGCCGGCCGAGCCGAGGATATGGCCGGCGTCTAGGAAGGTGGCCTGCACCCCAGGGGCCACCTGCACACTGCGGTCGTATTGGACGCCCACGAAACAGCGCAGCGCCTCTTCGGCGTCCTCGATGCTGTAGAGCGGCTCGGCCAGCGGCTCGCCCCGGCGGCGCCGGATCTTGTTGACCCACTCGATGTCGCGCTCCTGCAAATAGGCCGAATCGCGCAACATGAGCTGGCACAACCCCACGGTCGCCGAGGTGGCGTAGATGGGGCCGCGGTACCCCCGGGCCACCAGGCTGGGCAGGTTGCCGCTGTGGTCGATGTGGGCATGGGAGAGCAGGACCGCGTCAAGGGCGGCCGGGTCGTAGGCGAAGTGCTGGTTCTTCTCGTTGGCTTCGGACCGGCGGCCCTGGTAGAGCCCGCATTCGAGCAGGACCTGGTGGCCGTTCACCGAGAGCAGGTGCTGCGAACCAGTGACGGTGCGGGCGCCGCCGCAGAATTGTAGTTGCATCGGGGGCCCCTCTAAAGTGTTTAGTTACAATGAACATAAATGATACCTAGGGAGGGCAGGGAGAGCAAGATGCGGGGGTACGGACAAAAATCCTCAAGAAGATAAAGACGCTGCCGATAACTATGAACGGGGAGATTATTTTTTACTAACTAGGAGGGTGAACATATGGACGTAGAACGGATCCAGAGCGGGCAGACCCTGGTCGCAGCAGTCAAGGTCGTGAGCCAGGGAAAAATTGCGACTCCGGCGAAGTTGCTGAACTCGGCCGGGGCTGCCACCGGCGGCGATTTGCTGGATTTGGGCGGTGCCATCGACAGTGAGTACGTCAAGAAGGTGCTAAACGATTCACTGGCCGACCGCCTCGACAAGGCCTTTGCCGACGCCGGGGTGGACATCAACACCAAGCAGTTGCTGGAGAGCGGCCTGGATACCTCGCCCGAGGCTACGGCCAAACGGATCGTGGCTTTTTCTACCGGATTTTTTGCGGCGTTCAAGAACAACAATAAGAACGCCGGGGACACCGAAGGGGTGGATAGGTTTGCGGCCTTGGTCAAGGATGCGGTCAAAAAAGGGTTTGAGGATGCGGGGCAGATCTTGTCGGGGATAGGCCAGATATCGCCTGAGGTCCAGGGTGGGATAGACAAGACCCACGCATTGGTAACGAAGGGGCTCGACGATTTTGCCGACCAGCAGAAGCAATCCCTGGTGGCGCAGCAGAAGGCCGGGGCAGCGAAGAAAGGGGATTTGGTGGGGGTTATCTAGGGGGGCGTCGGGGAGCAGCCCGCTGCGGCTTTTCGCCAGGCGCGTCCCGCAGCACCCCAACGTATGGGGTGCTGCGTAACACGCGCTGCCCTCCCCCAAGACCCTTCCTCCGCAACGCCATCTAGATGGCGTTGCGCCACGCGGACTTCCCAACCTCACCACCCCCCGCGAAAAGCCCTCCCACCTGCCGCTGCGCTAACCCTGGCGGCCCGCCCGGCTGGGGCTACTCCCCGCCGCGCAGGTACATTATCTGAAGTTATGACGGCCCATTTCGGTGGGCCTTTTTTTTGTCAGAATGGCAGCGTGAGATGGAGATCATGCCACAAATTCAGCAAAAGAGGGATGGTACGGGAGTTGCTCAGATAAGGGGATAGCTATTAAATCTCAAATAAAGAGGTGCTTCTCCTATGAATCTGAACAAGTTCACCCAGAAATCCCAGGAAGCTATCCAGGAAGCCCAGTCCCTGGCCCTGCGCCGCAGCCATGAGCAGGTGGATGGCGAGCATTTACTGTCGGTGCTCGTAGAGCAGGAAGGCGGGCTGTTGCCGCGCCTGCTCCAGCACCTGGAGGTGCCGGTCGAGGCCTTCCAGCGCGAATTAGGGAAGGCCCTGGACAAGCGGCCCAAGGTTTCGGGTCCGGGTGCCCAGCTCTATCTGAGCCGCCGGCTGCAGGAAACTCTGGTGAAAGCCGAAGGCGAGGCCCAGCGCCTCAAGGACGAGTACGTCTCAGTAGAACACCTGGCCCTGGCCCTGATCGACGAGGGGGGGGCCACGGAGGCCGGCCGGATCTTTGCCCAGTTCGGGGTCAAGCGCGACCGTTTTCTGGAGGTGTTGATGGGAGTGCGGGGCAATCAGCGGGTGACCAGCGCCAATCCGGAGGTGGCGTACGAGGCCCTGGAAAAGTACGGGGTGGAACTGGTGGCCCTGGCCAAGGCCAACAAGCTGGACCCGGTGATCGGCCGCGACGCCGAGATCCGCCGGGTGATCCGTATCCTCTCGCGCAAGACCAAGAACAACCCGGTGCTCATCGGCGAGCCGGGGGTGGGCAAGACCGCCATTGTCGAGGGCCTGGCCCAACGCATCGTGCGCGGCGACGTGCCCGAGTGGCTCAAGGATCGGTCCATCTTCTCCCTCGACATGGGGGCGCTGATGGCCGGGGCCAAGTACCGGGGCGAATTTGAGGAGCGGCTCAAGGCGGTGCTCAAGGAGATCAAGGAGAGTGAGGGGCGGGTGCTGCTTTTCATCGACGAGTTACATACCATCGTCGGCGCCGGCCGCACCGAGGGCTCCACCGACGCGGGCAACATGCTCAAGCCGATGCTGGCCAGGGGGGAGCTGCACTGTATCGGGGCCACCACCCTGGATGAGTACCGCAAACACATCGAGAAGGACGCGGCCCTGGAGCGGCGTTTTCAGCCCGTGCTGGTGGAAGCCCCTTCAGTGGAGGACACCATCTCCATCCTGCGCGGCCTGCGCGAGCGTTTTGAGGTGCACCACGGGGTGCGCATCCAGGACAATGCCCTGGTGGGGGCGGCGGTGCTGTCCAACCGCTACATCTCCGACCGCTTTCTGCCCGACAAGGCCATCGACCTGGTGGACGAGGCCTGCGCCATGATCCGCACCGAGATCGACTCCATGCCGGCCGAGCTGGACGATTTGACGCGGCGGGTTATGCAACTGGAGATCGAGGAGGCCGCGCTCAAAAAAGAAAGAGATAAACACAGCCAGGATCGGCTCGAAGTCCTGCGGCAGGAGCTGGCCGAACTCAAGAGCCAGGCCACCTCCATGCGCGCGCAGTGGGAGCTGGAGAAGCAGGCCATCGGCCAGGTGCGGCAGTTGCGCGAGGAGATCGAGCAGGTGCGCCGCCAGATCGAGGAAGCCCAGCGGCGCTACGACCTGAACCAGGCCGCCGAGTTGAAGCACGGCCGACTGCCCGAATTGGAGCGCCAATTACACGCCGAAGAGGCGCATCCCGGCCAGGCCGGCGCCCGGTTGCTGAGAGAGGAGGTCACCGAGGAGGAGGTGGCCGAGATCGTCTCGCGCTGGACCGGCATTCCGGTGACGCGGCTGGTGGAAGGCGAGCGGGAGAAGCTGCTGCGCCTCGACCAGATCCTGCACCAGCGGGTAATCGGCCAGGACGAGGCGGTGCAACTGGTGGCCGACGCGGTGATCCGGGCGCGGGCCGGGATCAAGGACCCGAGGCGTCCCATTGGTTCGTTCATCTTTCTCGGCCCCACCGGGGTGGGCAAAACCGAGCTGGCCAAAGCCCTGGCCCAGGCCCTCTTCGACTCGCAGGATAACGTGGTGCGCATCGACATGAGCGAGTACATGGAAAAACACACCGTGTCGCGGCTGATCGGTGCTCCCCCCGGATACGTGGGCTACGAGGAGGGTGGCCAGTTGACCGAGGCGGTGCGGCGCAAGCCCTACGCGGTGGTCCTCTTCGACGAGATCGAGAAGGCCCATCCAGAGGTGTTCAACGCGCTGCTGCAATTACTCGACGAGGGCCGGCTCACCGACGCCCAGGGCCGCACCGTAGACTTCAAGAATACGGTGGTGATCATGACCTCCAATATCGGCTCGCCCCACCTGGTCGAAGGGGTGGATGAACAGGGCGAGATCCAGCCGGGGGCGCGCGAACGGGTGATGCGGGAGCTGCGCGAGCACTTCCGCCCGGAGTTTTTGAACCGGGTGGACGATATCGTGCTCTTCAAGCCGCTCAAGTTGGAGGAGATCGAACAGATCGTCGATCTGTTGGTCGAAGAGCTGCGGGGGCGCTTGCGGGACCGGCGTCTGAGCCTGGAGTTACGCGAGCCGGCGCGGGCCTTCATCGCTCGCAAAGGTTTCGATCCGGTGTACGGGGCTCGGCCGCTCAAGCGCTTCTTGCAGCACCAGCTGGAGACCCGCCTGGGCCGTGCCCTGGTGGCCGGCCAGATTGAGGACGGCGCGAAGATCATTGTCGATCTGGAGGCCGGGGAGTTGGTGGTGCGCCACGAGAATCCGGGAACTTGAAGGCCTGCTCTTCGTCTTGTATTATTGCACCTACTCACATTGATAGGAGAGGAAGAGGATGCGGAGATTGGCAGTGCTCTTGGCGGTCAGCCTCGCCCTGACAGGCGCGGCCTACGCCACGGTTGAGGAAAACCTGGCTCAGCTACAGAAATTCAGCGACGGTTTTGCCCTGGTGGCTTCTACTGCGACGCCAGGGGTGGTCGCCATCGAGAGCCGGCAGAACGTCAATGTGGAGGAGAAGTCCGAGAATCCCCTCGAGGGCACCCCTTTCGAGGACTTTTTCCAGTACCGTCACCCAGGCGGGCCACCCCCGCCCCGTGAGGGGCAGGGCTCTGGGGTGATCGTCAATTACAAGGGCAAGTACTACATCCTCACCAACTACCACGTGGTGCGCGGGGCCGACGAGCTGGAGGTGAAGCTGGAGGACGGGAGGGACTTTGCCGCCGAGGTGGTGGGCACTGACTCGCTGAGCGACGTGGCCGTACTCAAGGTGGACGCCCAGTCCCTGCCGGCGGTGATCATGGGCAACTCCGACCGGCTGCGGGTGGGGGAGTGGGTGCTGGCCATCGGCAATCCCTTCGGTTTTGAACACTCAGTCACCACCGGCATCGTCAGCGCCGCCGGCCGCCAGCGCTTTGGCGAGGAGTACGGCTCCTTCATCCAGACCGATGCGGCCATCAATCCGGGCAACAGCGGCGGGGCCCTGGTCAATCTGCGCGGCGAGTTGGTGGGCATCAACACCGCTATCATCTCGCGCAGCGGTGGGTACCAGGGCATCGGTTTTGCCATCCCGGTCAACCTGGTCAAGAATGTCATGGAGCAACTGATCGAACACGGCGAGGTGCGGCGCGGCCTGCTGGGGGTCAACATCAAAGACCTCGACCGGGTCACGGCCGAGGCCCTGGGCCTGGACAAGACCCAGGGGGTGCTAATCGACGGGGTGCGCCCAGGAGGCGCGGCGGACAAGGCCGGGGTGAAGCAGGGGGACGTGGTGCTGGAGGTGGATGGCAAACCGGTGCGCAACCGAGTGGAACTCAAGAGCCAGATCGGCGAAACCTCGCCGGGCACCAGGGTCGATTTGCTGGTGGTGCGCGAGGGGCAGGAAAAGCATATGGGCGTGGTGCTCGATCAGCTCACCGCCGAGGCCCTGGCCAGGGGGAACACCCCGGCTGCCGCCGAGGAGGGTGGGCATGCCGACCGGCTGGGTCTGGCCGTCAAGAGCCTGACTCCGCAGATCGCCGAGCACCTGGGATATCAGGGCCAGAGCGGGGTGGTGGTGATGGGGGTGCAGCCCCGCAGCCCGGCGGCCCGCCGCGGCCTGAAGCCGGGAGATCTGATCCAGGAGGTCAACCGCCGGCCAGTGGGCAACACCGAGGAGTACGAGCGGGCCCTGGGTGCGGCAGCCAAGAAGAGCAAGTCAGTGCTCTTCGGCGTGCGGCGGGGCGATACCACCAACCTGGTGGGTGTGCCTTTTCCGACTGAATGAAGGTTTGACTCCACACCCCTCTCCCGCGTGGAGAGGGGGTTTTTTTTATTTTAGGGCCATGGTGAAAAGAGAGTTCCACTACCGTTGGGCGTGGGAACTGCATTCCAGCCCCGAGGCATTGTGGGCCCTGGTGACCGACACCAACCGCTTCAACCGCGACACCGGCCTGCCCCCGGTCGAGGAGTGCGGCAGGGGTGCCAATGCCCGCCGCCGCTTGCGCTTCAGCAAACTGGGCCTGGTGGTGGAGTGGGAGGAGGAGCCCTTCGAGTGGGTGCGGCCCCACCGTTTCGGGGTGGTGCGCCGCTACCGCAAGGGGCCGGTGGCCCAGATGCGGGTGCTGGCCGAACTGGAAGCCCGGCCCGAGGGGGGAACACGGCTGGTGTACCAGGCATGGCTCTCGCCCCGCAATCTGCTGGGGTTGCTGGCCATCCCCATCCAGGTGGGCCTGCTCAGCGCCCGCAGCTTTGCCAGGGTCTTCCGCCAGTACGACCAACGGGCCTCCAGTCGCCGGGTTCGGGCCGGCGTCCAGCTCCCCCTAACGCTGGCACCACAGCCGGTGCGTTTGGCCGGCGGCGGGCAGCAACGCCTCCACTCCCTGCGCCAGACCTTGCTGGCAGAGGGCGCTCCCCCGGAGTTGCTGGAGCGTCTGGTGGAGACCATCGAGCAGGGTGACGACCTGAGCGCCAGCCGGCTGCGGCCCTATGAGTTGGCCGACGTTTGGGGTGCGCCGCGCCGCCAGGTGCTGGAGCTGTGCCTGTTGTCCACGCGGGTGGGCCTGCTGGAATTTGAGTGGGACCTGCTCTGTCCCCAATGCCGGGGTGCCAAGGTGCGCAGCCCTTCCCTAGGGGGCATCGTGCCCCAGGTCCACTGCGGCACCTGCAATATCGAGTTTGCGGTCAACTTCGAGCGGGCCGTGGAGCTGACCTTCCACCCCAATCCCGCCATCCGGCCGGTGCAGGCAGGCGAATTCTGCGTGGCCGGTCCCCAGACCACCCCCCACGTGGTGGTGCAGCAATTGTTGGCGCCCGGCGAGGAACGGGTGGTCAGCCCCAGGCTGGAGCCGGGGAACCACCGGCTGCGCGCCCTGGGGTTGTCGGGCAGCCAGTTCATCCGGGTGGCCGAGGAGGGCCAGTCCCAGGCCGATTGGCAGGTGAAGCCAGAGGGCTGGTCGGATGAGGAGCAGGTCCTGGCCCCGGACGCCACCCTGCACTTTGCCAATGCCACCGGCAGCGAACAGCTCCTGATTCTGGAGCGCACCGCCTGGAGCGATCAGGCCGTCACCGCCGCCGAGGTCACGGCCCTGCAGCGTTTTCGCGATCTCTTCGCCGAGGAGGCCCTGCGGCCGGGGGAGAAGATTTCAGTGGGCAGCCTGACGGTGCTCTTCACCGATCTATGTGGTTCCACCCGGCTCTACAACCAGATCGGCGACGCCCCGGCCTTTGGGCTGGTGATGAGTCACTTCGATGTGTTGCTGAGGGTTGTCGCCGAGGAGGAGGGGGCGCTGGTGAAAACCATCGGCGACGCGGTGATGGCGGTGTTCCGCCGGCCAGTGGCCGCGCTGCGGGCCATGCTGCGGGCGCAGCAGGAGCTGGCGGCTTTGCCGGAGACGGAGGGGCTTCAGCTCAAGGTGGGCATGCACTACGGCCCCTGCATCGCCGTCACCCTCAATGATCGGCTGGATTATTTTGGCTCCACGGTGAACATGGCCTCTCGTTTGGAGCACCTGTCCAAGGGCGGCGACCTGGTGATCTCGTCCACGGTGCGCGATGATCCGGAGGTGGACCAGTTCCTGGCGGAGTCCTGCAACCTGCGCGTCGAGCCGCTGGAGGCCGAACTCAAGGGTTTTGACCAGGCCCGCTTCACCTTGTGGCGGGTGATTCCCGAGTAAGGGGCCAGGGCGCTCGCTATGGCCTTTCCCGCTGCAGCAGTTTTTCACAGGCCTCCAGATTTATGCGCGCCTTTTCGTAATCTGGGTCGCAGGCCAGGGCTTTGAGGAAAAGGTCGCGGGCTTGCTCCGCCTTTCCATCTTCCAGTTCCATCACCCCCAGATTGTAATAGGCCGAGGCGTAGTTCGGGTCCAGGGAGAGGGCTTGCTGGAATGCCTCCCGGGCTTTTTCATGCTGTCCCAGGCGGTAGTAGGCCAGGCCGAGGTTGAGCCAGGCGGGTGTATAGTTGCTTTTCAACTCCAGGCATCTGGTGAACAGTTCGCCCGCCCCAGAGTAATCGCCCCGCTGGTAGTGAACTACGCCTAGCGCGTCGTAGATCTCGTAGTACCCAGGAAAAATTTCCAAGGCCTGCTGCCAGCACCTCAGCGCCAGGGGTTCCTCGCCCCGCTCTAAGGCGGCATTGCCCAGGGCATACCAGGCCCGGGCGTTCTTGGGTTGGGCCTGCACCGCCTGGGAGAAGAGGGTGTACTCGTTCTGCCAGTCGCCGGTGCGCACCCAGGTTCCCCAGGCCAGGCAGAGGGCCAGGACCGTGCGGCAG
>CAMAVQ010000054.1 GCA_945861755.1 Gemmatimonas phototrophica | reverse complement strand
GCCATCCAGCACATGAGCCACCACCTGCTGGGCGAAGACCCGCTCAACATCGAGTGGATCTGGCAGAAACTCTTCCGGGGCGATTTCTTCCCCGGCGGTCGTATCAACATGGCCGCCCAGAGCGCCATCGATTTGGCGCTGTGGGACATCAAGGGCAAGGCGCTCAACCAGCCAGTACACATGCTGCTGGGCGGCAGGATGCGCGACAAGGTGGTTTGTTATACCGGCATCGGCGGCAAGACCCCCCAGGACACCGCCCGCCAGGCCCAGGAGCGGGTCGAGGCCGGCTGGCAGTACCTGCGCCTGTCGGTCAACGACCGCGAGGGCATTCTGGAACCGCGTACGGCCGTGCGCGACTCCATCGCCCACTTCGCCGCGGTGCGCCAGGCCGTGGGCCCAGAGGTCGAGATCTGCATCGATGTGCACACCCGCCTCGATCCGCCCGACACCATCCGCCTGGGCCGCGAATTGGAGCAGTACGACCCCTTCTTCATCGAGGACCCGCTGCGCTGCGAGAATCCCCAGAGTTACCGGCAGGTGCGCCAGCACGTCAGCTCCCCCCTGGCCGTGGGTGAACACTACGCCACCAAGTGGGAGTTCCGCCAGATGATCGAGGAGGAGTTGCTCGACTACGCCCGCATCGACCTGTGCATCGTCGGCGGCCTGACCGAAGCCCGCAAGGTGGCCAATTGGTGCGAGACCCACTACATCAAGATCGTGCCCCACAATCCCCTGGGCCCGGTCTCGGCAGCGGCCTGCCTGCACCTGGACCTGGCCTGCGACAACTTCGCCGTGCAGGAGGGGGGCCTGGTCGGCCATAGCGTGATGCAGGACCTCTTCCCGGTGCAGGTGCCCTACGAGGCCGGTTATCTGCTGCCGCCCAACCGCCCCGGCCTGGGCTTGGAATTCGACGAGAAGGCTGCTATCCATACCGAGTTCAAGTGGCTCACCGGCCCCCAACTGCGGCGCGCCGACGGCTCCTTTACCAACTGGTAGACACCATGTCCTCGGATAAAAAGGCCCTGATCCAGCCGCGCACCCTGAAAGGGTTTCGCGACTTTCTCCCCGCTCTGGCCCTGCCGCGCGAAGAGATGATCGACAAGGCACGCCGCGTATTCCGCAGTTATGGCTTTGTCCCCATCGACACTCCGGCGCTGGAATACAGCGAGATCCTTCTGGGCAAGGGCGGCGATGAAGCGGACAAACAGATGTACCGCTTCCAGGACCACGGCGGGCGCGACGTGGCCCTGCGTTTCGACCTGACCATTCCTTTCGCCCGTTTTGCCGCCCAGCACCTCCATAACCTGGGCACCCCCTTCAAACGCTACCATATCGGCCCAGTCTGGCGCGGCGAGAACACCCAGCACGGCCGGTACCGCGAATTTTGCCAATGCGATTTCGACACCATCGGCACGGGGGCCAACAACGCTGACATCGAGACCGGCCTAGTGATCCACGATCTGATGGTGGCGCTGGGTTTCGAGCGCTTCGCCATCCACGTCAACAATCGCCGTATTCTCAACGGTCTGCTGGAGCAACTGCAACTGGGCGCCAAAGCGACCCAGGTGCTGCGCGCCCTAGACAAGCTGCAGAAAATCGGGGAGGAAAAAGTCGCCCAGGAGATGCAGGAGGGTGCCGGCCTCACCCCTGACCAGGCGCGCCTCATCCTGGAAGTCGTCCAGCTCAAAGGCGACAATGCCGCCATCCTCGACCAGCTCCAGACCCGCCTCAGCACCTGCGAGGGGGCCATGCAGGGCATCGCGGACCTGCGCCAGTTGCAAACGTCCTTTTCGGCGTTGGGCATTCCAACTGAGCGCCTGCAGATCGATGTATCCATCGCCCGTGGCCTGGACTATTACACCGGCACTGTGTACGAAACCCTGTTGGGCGATCTGCCCGGCATCGGCTCGGTGTGCAGCGGCGGCCGCTACGACAATCTGGCCGAGTTGTATACCAAACAGCATTTGCCCGGAGTGGGTGCCTCGCTGGGACTCGACCGCCTGTTAGCTGCCATGGAGGAACTCGGGTTGATTGCGGCCACAGCCGGCAATACAGCCCAGATCCTCATCACCTGCTTCGAAGCCCAGGCTTCGGTGAATTTTCTGGCCCTGGGCCGCCGCTTGCGCCAGGCGGACCTCAACACCGAACTCTATCCCGAGGCCACTGGCCTGGGCAAACAGCTCAAGTACGCCGACCGCAAGGGTTTCTCCATCGCCCTCATCGGCGGCCCGGACGAGCTGGCAAAGGGCGTTTGGCAGGTAAAACATCTGCGCGAAGGAACCAGCACCGAAGTAGCTGATGCCGATCTGATCGACTACCTGAAAAGGGTTTTATCTCACCCGTGAGCGGAGGGGAGATGACCCTGGAGGCCTTTACTGGGGGAGTGGCAGCCGGGAAAGGGCCTGAGGGAAGAGTTGGGCGTCGGTGGCAGGCCCGGGACTCGGGAAAGGCCGGAACGGGTCGCTCCCCGACGCACCTGGGGAGACACCGGAAGGAATGCAACACCACAGTGCGGTGTTGCCCCGATCCGACCTACCCAGACCTGGAGAAAGATTGAAAAGGTCGCTCCCCGACGACGCCATTTTCGAATGAGGATTCCATGAAGATTGGCCTCTGCGCCTGGAGCTTCACCGGTTCCCACCGCGAAGCCGGCCTCGCCCCCGATCCCCACACCGCCGAAGGCCTGGCCCAGCTCGCCCTCCGATGGGGCCTGCACAGCATCGAGGGTTCCCCGCAATTTTTTGCCGGCCAGTCTCCTGCCCAGTTGCAGGACTTCGCCGCCTCCCTCGCTGCCCGCAACCTGGCCCTGGTCCTCGACACCGGCGGCCACGACTACACCAAGGATATCTCTCCCCTGCGCCAGACCCTGGAACTCGCTGCCCAGTTAGGCGTCCGCACGGTCCGCACCACCATCAGCAACCTGCTCGAAGGGGACCGCCGCCAGTATGGCGCCGCAGGGTGGGCAAATTATCTGCAAAGCTTAGTCGGCCCCTTTAGGCAGGTGATGTCCCTGGCCGAGGACCACGGCATCGCCATCGGCATCGAGAACCACCAGGATGTGTGCTCCTGGGAACTGTGCTGGCTCTGCGAGCAGGTGGGCAGCACCCACCTGGGCGTGACCATGGATTGCGGCAACGCCCTTTCAGTGGGCGAGACGCCCCTGGCCTTTGCCGGGCGGGTGATGCCCTTCCTCAAACACGTACACCTCAAGGACTACACCGTCCACCCCACCCCCTCCGGGTACCGCCTCAAACGCTGCGCCCTGGGCCAAGGCGTGGTGGACTGGCCGGCTCTGATCGCCGCCTTCGATGCAGGCGCGCCTCAAGTCCAGGGCTGCGTCGAGCTGGGCGCCTCGGTGGCCCGCCACATCCGCATCCTCGAAGAGGACTACTGGGCCACGTACCCGCCCCGGCCCCTGGCCGAGGCCGTCAATGCCCTCCGCGTTTTACATCAGGCAGCACGGCCTCCCGAGGAGGACTGGCGCACCCCCCACGAGCGGGGGGAAAGCGCTCAGGCCAGGGCGACCTACGAATTGGCACAGCTCGACGCCTCAGCGGCCTATCTGCGCCAGAAGGGACTGAACTAATGGAGAGAATTTTCCTGATGCTGGGGGGGATTTCGGGGTTTCTGGCGGTGGCGGCCGGCGCCTTTGGCGGCCACGCCCTCAAAGAACGCCTCGAACCAGAGATGCTGGCCATCTTCGAGGTGGCGGCCCGCTACCACATGTTCCACGCCCTGGCCCTGCTGGCCACCGCCTGGGCCTGCACCCGCTGGCCAGGCCCCTGGACCAGCGCTGCGGGCTGGTGTTTTGCCGGCGGCACCCTAATCTTCTGCGGCAGCCTCTATATCCTGAGTCTCACCGGCACCCGCTGGTTGGGCGCCGTCACCCCCCTGGGCGGCCTGGCCTTCATGGCCGGCTGGCTCTGCCTGACCTGGGCGGCCTGGCGAGGGTGAACCCGCAACTTCAGTGGGGATTGTGCTGGCGCTCGCCGACCGGCCGGTACTGCCGGCCCTTGATCAGGCTGGTCAGTGATTCGTTGTAGGGACTGGGCAGCCCCAGCTTTTTGCTCTCCCGCGCCACATAGCCATTGAGCGAGTCGATCTCGGTCTGCCGGCCCCGCGCCAGGTGCTGGAGCATGGACACCCGGTGAAATTTTTTGGCGCTGTATTCTTTGATCTCCTGCAGCGGCTCCGGGTTGGACAACTGGATCCCCTTGGCCCTGGCCAGGGCCACTACCTCGGCGATGATCCGCGTCTGAAACTCGTCCAGTTCGGGCACCTCGCGCAGATGGCCCGGCCGCAGCTCGGTGATGGCGCACAGCGCGTTGATGCCGCAGTTGAGCACCAGCTTGCCCCAGATCGTCGCCAGGATGTCCGCTTCCAACACTGGGTTCATGCCGGCCTTTTCCATCAGCGCCACCAGCACCTCCAGGCGCGGGGTGTGCGACCGGTCCAGTTCGCCCAGGTAGGTGTGGCCCTCGTTGGTGTGGGTCACCGCCCCCGGGCCGCGCAGATCGGCGCTGTGAAAGGTCAGCCCCGCCATGGCCCGTGTCACCCCCAGGGCTTCCTGCAAGACCTCGACATTGCCCATGCCGTTCTGCAAGGTCAGGGCGTATCCGTCCGGCTTGAGCACTGTGCGGGCCGCGTCAGCCGCAGCATCCCTGGCGTAGGTGCCCACCAGGATCAGAGCCAGATCCGCCTGACCGGCGATGGTGGCCGGGTCGGTGGTGGCCCCCACCGGGACGGTGAACTCCCCGTGCAGACCGTCCATCTGCAACCCGTGTTGCTGGAGCTGGTGGATGTGCTCTTCCCAGGGGTCGACCAACGTGACCTGCGCCCCGGCCCTGGCGAGATTGGCCCCGTACAGACAACCCATATTGCCCGCGCCGATCACCGCGATCTGCATAGCTCGTCTGCTCCTTTTCCGGACAGGTAACCCCTCCTGCCGCCGCCTGGATTCATCTGGGGAAAGCGGGCAGTTCGAGACCTGCGATGTGCCGCAGGATGCGGACCACCTGCCAGCTGTAGCCAAACTCGTTGTCGTACCAGACGTACAGGGTGCAGTGCTTCCCGTGGACAATGGTCGCCAGCGCATCGACGATCCCCGTCTTTAAAGAGCCGACGAAATCGCTGGAGACCACCTCAGGGGAGCTGGTGTAGTCGATCTGGTTCTGCAGGGACGAATCGAGGGAGATTCCCCGCAGGTACTCATTCACTTCCTCCACCTCGCTCTCGCGGCCCAGGGTCAGACCAAGGATGGCGAGGGACACATTGGGCGTCGGCACCCGGATGGCGTTGGCCGTGAGTTTGCCTGCCAGCTCAGGCAGGGCCTTGGCCGCAGCACTGGCCGCGCCCGTCTCGGTCATAACCATGTTCAGGGGAGCGCTCCGGCCGCGCCGGGTCTTTTTGTGGAAGTTGTCCACTAGATTCTGGTCGTTGGTGTAGGAGTGACAGGTCTCGATATGGCCGTATTCGATGCCGAAGCGGTCGTGCATGGCCTTGAGCACGGGCACGATGGCATTGGTGGTGCAACTGCCGGCGGAGAAGATGGTTTCTCCCACGCTGATGGCCTCGTTGTTCACCCCGTAGACGATGTTGGGGATATCCCCCTTGCCAGGGGCCGTCAGGATGACCTTGGCAATCCCCCTGGCCGCCAGGTGGCGCCCCAGACCCCGGCGATCCCGCCAAGCGCCGGTATTGTCTACTAGGATCGCCTCGTCGATGCCAAAGGCGCAATAATCGGCCTGCTCTGGACCCTCGGCGTAGAGCAGGCGGATCATGTTCCCATTGGCGACGATGGCGTGTTCTTCCTCATCCACAACAAGGGTCCCCTTGAAGGGACCGTGGACGGAGTCGCGGCGCAGCAGACTGGCTCTCTTGATCAGTTCCCCTTCCATCTTCTTCTGCACCACTACAGCCCGCAGACGCCACTTTTCGCCCCCGCCGCTCCGCTCGACCAGGATTCGCGCCAGGAGCCGCCCTATGCGTCCAAACCCATAGAGCACCACATCCTGAGGTTTGTCGCGCAGCGCCTTTTTGCCGGTATTGGCCCCGGCCAACTCCTGGCGGACAAAGGCGTCTGTCCCCACCTCGGCACGGTGGCCTTGGTACCGGGTGGCCAGCTTGCCCAGATCTATACGGCTGGGCGACAGATCCAGGCTGCATATGGCCTGCAGGAGGGGGAAGCTAGAAAATACCGAGAGTTCGCCGCCGAGGATATGGCGGGCAAAACGATGGGCCTTGAGGATGTCGATCGCGGAATTGTGCACCAGAGAGCGGCCGTAGATGGTCGTGATCACCCCGCGATCCCGGTAGAGTTTCCCGATGAGCGGGACCATGGATTCGGCGATCTCTTCCCGCTTCTTCCAGTCGCCGAAATAGGCTTCCACCTTGGGGTCGTTCATCGTTCAGGTCCCGCTAGTTCCTCAGCCCCGCCAGTTGACCGGTGACCGGCAGTGCCACCACCGGATTTTCTAACATCCCGATCCCGCCCGAGAAATTCATCCGCACCAGATCCCCCACCTGCAGGCCGCCGGCCAGATCCTTGTCGGCGAAGACAATGGGCGTGCCCCAGTAGAACACCAACAGGTGTTTGGGCAGCAAGGGCAGGCGGCTGAAGAGCGAGCGCTCCAGGTGGAAAAGTTTGTCAGGCATGTTCAGCTGCCCCTGACCGGTCTTGCCTTCCTTGAAACCCGCCCGTTTGCCCTGGCGCAGAATCTCGCAGGAAACCGTCACCTCGGTATCGTCGTAGTCTTCGGCGCTCACCAGCACCGGCCCAAAGCTGGCGCAGCCCTCCGCCCAGTTCTTGGCCTGGGGCAGGTTGAGGGGGTTGGCCGCCTCGATGCCGTTGTCGGTGGCGTCGTTGCCCCCGGTATACCCCAGCCTTTCGAGTTGCCCCTTCCGGTTCAGACCGTACACCGAAACCAGCTCAGTCTCGGGGACCAGGCGCTGGGTGTCCGCCGGCCGGGTCAAGTCCTGGCCGTGGCCCACCACCGTGTCGGGGTCTCCCTTGGAGAACAACTCGGGCCGGCCGCCTGCGGCGCACTCGCGGTACTTCTGCTCGTACACATTGACCGCATCGCCGGTGGCCTGTTTGGCCTCGATCTCGCGCAATCTGGCGCTGTCGCCGTGGGTCACCCCGGCCAGCCAAATGCGCAGGGCGTGGGGTTCCCCGGGCGGGCCGCTCACCGGCTTGACCAGGTGGGGTTTGCCCGGGTCGCGGTTGGCCATCAGGGTCTCCAGCTCCAGCCGGCGCGCGCCAGAGGCGCCCCGTTCCAGCCGGCGCACGGCCTCCTCCAACCCCACCTCATCCCCACCGCAGTTATAATAGATTTCGTACAGGGTGCGGGGAGCGCCCGACCCCTGGCTCAGGTCCACCACTTCTCCCCCGGAAACCAACCCCACGTGTGCGCCGCTCTGCGGATCGGCAAATTGCAGCAGTTTCATCTCTCCAACTCCTGGTTAACTGAACAAGGGCACCTCGGCCTGGGGCACCACGCCAGCCCACGCCGCCCGCGACAGCAACTCCCCGATGGCCACCTCACCCGTCGGCCCGTAGTCGAGGGTGTGTTCGTTCACGTACAGGTCGATGTGGGCCTGCGTCACCGCCGGGTCCAGTTCCTGGGCGTGTCGCGCCACATAATCGCGCACCTTTTCTGGATGGGCGTGGGCGTATTCGACGCTAGCCCGCAGACTGCGATCCACCGCGCCGATCAACTCTGACCCCAGCGCCCGCCGCGCCACGATGCCTCCCAGGGGAATGGGATGGCCGGTTTCCTCCTCCCACCAGGCCCCCAGGTCCATCACCTGGCGCAGGCCGTACTGGGGATAGGTGAAGCGGCTTTCGTGGATGATCAGTCCGGCGTCCACTTCGCCTCGCTGGGTGGCCTCCATGATCCGGTGGAAGGGCATCACCACCAACTCCAGCGGGCCGGCTCCGATGCGCGGGTCGAAGAGCCTGAGCAGCAGCACCGCCGTGGTCAGCCGACCTGGCACGGCGATCTTCAGGGTGTGCAGCTCGGCCGGTTCCACCGCTTCGCGCGCCACCACCAACGGGCCGCACCCCCGGCCCAAAGCCCCCCCCGAGTGTAACAGACAGTAGTCCCGGCGCAGATGTGCCAGCGCGTGGAAGGAGACCTTGGCCACATCCAACTGCCCTGCGAGGGCCAGTTGGTTGAGGGTCTCGATGTCCTCCAACCGCTCGGCAAAGGCCGGGGCCCCAGGGATCAATTGCTGCGCCAGGGCACCAAAGACAAAAGTATCGTTGGGACAGGGCGAATAACCTAGGGTGAGTTTGCTCAAAAGGGCCACTCCTCGATTAATTTTAAGGCGGCCTCTTGGGCGCGCCGACTAGCTATGGGCAGATCCCAACCCTCCCGGCGGCGGTCCTCCACCAGGTTGCTGATGCCGCGCACCTCGATAAAGGGGACCTGGTAGAGCCGGCACAGATGCGCCGCCGCCGCCCCTTCCATGTTTTCGCACAGCCCGGAAAAACGGGCAGCCCTTTCCTCCCCCAGGCTGGCCAGGCCGCTGCACTCCTGCACGGTGACAAAGGGACCGCTGCGCAAGGAAGGCGTGCCACCTTCCCAGGTACTAAGGATTTGCCCGGCGCGGGCCACGTGTTCAGGGTCGAGGGGGAAACGGTTGAAGTAGGATGCCTCCTGTCGGAGGACCGGGATACCGATCAGTTCGGCCGATTGCCAGCCGGCGGGGGTGCGCACGCCCAGGTCTCCGTAGTTCTCCTCGGTGGCCAGGGCCAGGTCCCCGATGCCCAGGCCGGCAGCAGGGTACGCACCTCCGACCCCGGCTTGCAGCACCAGGGCCGGCTGGTGTACCTGTAAAACGCAAGTGAGGGCATGGGCGGTGTTCACCGCGCCGATGCCCCCCTGCACCAGAAGAACCTCACGCCCGGCCAGGCACCCCCGCCGCCAAGGACGGCCCGCCACCTGCTGCTCCACCTTTTCGTCGAGACGCGCTGCCAGGAGGTCCTGCTCGAAGGCGGTGGCGCTCAGCAGCAGGACCTCGAGGCTCACCGCCGTCTTCTCTCGGTGGCCTCGCCCCGCTCCTTCACCTCTTTCATCAACTCTTCCACATCCACATCGAAGCTTTCGGGGTCCAGCACCTTGGTGATTTCCCGGCCCTCGGCTTCGGAGCGTTTGATCAGGCTGATGACCAGGGGCACGGCGCGGGGCTTTTGGTTGGGCATGGTCAGCAGGGCCACCTTGGGCTTGCGGGAGTCCAGCGGATTGGGCTCGGCAACAATGGCCTGCTCCTTGGTGCTCATCTCCACCAGACTGCCCACCGGATAGAGCCCCAGCACCTTGATGAAGGAATCAACCGTGGTATCGTCGAATTCGGTGACGCGGTTCTTCATGATGCGCAGCAGGGCCTGGTGCATAGGCATGCCCGGCTTGTACACCCGCTTGGCGGTGAGGGCGTCGTACACGTCGGCCACCGCGGTCATGAGCGCATAGGGATGGATCTCGTCCCCTTTGAGGCCGAGGGGATAGCCGCTGCCGTTCATCATCTCGTGATGCTGGGTGGCGATGGCAATGGCCTCGTCGGGGAAACCGCCCTCCTCGCGCATGATGTCGCCGCTGAAGGTGGCGTGTTTGCGCATCTCCTGCAGCTCATGCGGCTCGAAACGCCCCGGCTTGTTGAGGATCTCCAGCGGCACCCTGGTTTTGCCCACATCGTGCAGCAGGGAGGCAGTGGTAATCATGTTGAGGATACTGCGGTTCAGCCCCTGGCCATTGGCCATGGCCACCACCAAGGTACACACGTTCATGCAGTGAATGGCGGTGTAGGCGTCGTGGGCCTTGATGCGGGTGAGGCTGACCATCGCATCCATGTTGCGCAAGATGCTCTCGGTGATCACCTCGCTGGCCCCCGCCAGCGCCGCCGCGTCCACCCCCCTGCCCGACGCCACGTCCTCCAGGGCGGTCTTGAGGGTATCGGTGGTCTGCGCCCGCGCCTCTGTGGCCCTTTCGATTTCCTCGTCGAAGTGGACCAAGCGGCCCGGGGGCGGAGGGGGCCGGGTGGGGTCGGTGAGCGGTTTGACCGTCTCGGGCAGGTCCTTGCCCTTCTCGGTGTCAATAGAGACGGTGGTGTACCCCAGTTCGCGGAAGCGGTCGATGAAAGCCGAGGACGAGAGCGCCACCCCGCCATCCCGCATGACCCGCTCGTGCATACTCCCGGTCAACCGGGCCCGCTTGGTGCTCTGGCCGGTCTGGATGGCGTTGCGAGGCACCAGGAAGCGCTGCTCCTCCCCCTCCTTTTCCTCGCGGACCACGTCCGCTTCGAGAAACATGCCCACGTCCAGGTGTTTGATGTCGATCAGTTTTTTCATTGGTCTCTTCTGTAAAAGGTACAGGATGCCGAAACCCGCCGGGCATCAGACAACATAATTTATGGCATTATGCCCCTGAGAAAAATCCCCCGGCCAACGCTTGCCATGCCGCCCCCCTCTTGCACGGCCCCAACGCGATATGCTACGCAATCTCCGCTTCCAGGTCAAACGATGGGTTGTGCGCTGTGCTGCAACCATTTATCTTCCCCTCCATTCTACCCGAAAAACTCATCCCCCTCATCAGGAGGACGGCCATGCCCCAATTATTTGGCAGGAACTACACCCCCCAGCAGGTGCGCGAGCTGGTCGGCGACATGAGCCAGGTGGCCGGCGCCCGCCGCGCCGAATTGGTGGAGGGCAACGAACGCGGCGCCGATCTCATCGAGGTATTCAACGCCTCCGGTCTGTGCTTTTCGGTGCTGCCCGGCCGCGCCCTCGACATCGCCTCGGCCCACTACAAGGGCATGTCCCTGTGTTTCCGGGGCAACACCGGCGACGTGGGTCCGGCCTTCTACGAGCCGCAGGGGTACGGCTGGATGCGCGGCTTCTACGCCGGCCTGGTGCTCAGCTGCGGCATGAGCTTCACTGGCCACCCCGAGACCGATCCCCTGGAGGAGAACCAGGAACTGGGCCTGCACGGCCGGCTCTCCTTCATCCCAGCCAAAAACGTGGTGGCCGATGCCAGCTGGGAAGGCGAGGACTACGTGATCCGCATCCGCGGCAAGATGCGCGAGGCCGTGGTCTTCGGCACCTTTCTGGAATTGACCCGCGAGATCAGGATGAACTTGGGCGAGCGGCGCTTCTTCATTCACGACCGCATCGAAAACCTGGGCGTCGATCTCTCCCCCCTGATGTTCGTGTACCACTGCAACCCCGGCTTTCCCCTGCTCGACCGAGGCACCCGGGTGATCGTACACAGCGCCCGCACCACCGAATGGGTCAAGGACGAAGAAGTGGGACCAGAGGCCTATAGCGTGGTCGGCGCCCCCCAGAAAAAAGCCCGCGACAATGTCTTCGTCCACCGCCCCCTGGCCGACCGGGAGGGCAACGTACACGTGGGCGTGCTCAACGACCGGCTGGGGCTGGGCCTGTACTGGAAGTTCCCCCGCCAGGAGATCCCCCTGCTCAACCACTGGCAACACTTCCACCGGGGCACCTATATCATGGGCATCGAGCCGGGCAATTGCTCGATGCTGGGCCGCGCCTGGAACCGCAAACACGGCTATCTCCAACATATCCAGCCCGGCGAGGTGCGCCACTTTCATTTGGAGATCGGGGTGCTGGACGGAGCCAAGGAGATGCGGGTGTTTGAGAAGACAGTGGCGGAGGGGGTGGTCAGGGGGAAAAAGCGCTGATCAGCCGATGCCGTAGCGGTGCATCTTCTTGAGCAGCCCCTGGCGGCTCAGGCCCAGCGCCTCGGCACTGCGGGTGTGGTTCCCCTGGTTCTTCTCTATGGTCTCCTGGATGAGCTGGCGCTCCAACTGCACCACCAACTCCTTGAGCTTCTCCCCCTGCGCTCCCTGTTGCACGAGGGCGGGAATCCCCTGACCGCGCAGGTCTTCTGACAACAACTCAGGGGTGATCTCCTGGTTCGGCTCGCTCAGGGTGACCACCCGCTCCATCTCGTGCTCCATCTCGTGCTCCATCTCGTGCTCCAACTCGCGCACATTGCCCGGCCAGGCATAATCCAAAAGCAGCCGGCGGGTCTCCAAGGCCAGGGCCGGCACCACCTGTTCGAGCCCCTCGCAATACCGCTGAAGAAAGTGCGTAGCCAGGGGCAGGATGTCCTCCCGCCGCTGGCGCAGCGGCGGCAACTCGATGGAGATCACGTTCAGGCGAAAGTAGAGATCCTGTCGAAACTTGCCCGCCTGCACCAGCCCCTTCAGATCCTGGTGGGTCGAGGCGATCAACCGCACATCCACCGGCCGGGGATGATTGTCGCCGATCCGGGTGATCTCCCCCTCTTGCAGGGCCCGCAGCAGCCGCACCTGCATGGGCAGGGGCACGTCGCCGATCTCGTCCAGAAACAAGGTGCCGCCGCTGGCCGCCTCGAAAAGCCCTGCCCGATCCGCCTCAGCCCCGGTGAAACTGCCCCGCCTATACCCGAACAACTCCGCCTCCAGCAAGTTCTCAGGCAAGGCCCCGCAGTTGACGGCGATGAACGCCCCCTCCTTGCGCGGTCCACTGGCATGGATGGCCCGCGCCACCAACTCCTTGCCCGTGCCGCTCTCCCCGGTGATCACCACTGAAGCCCGCCCATTGGCCACCTTCTGGATCAGCCGGTACACCTCCTGCATGGCCGGCGAGTGCCCCACCATCTCGCCAAACCCCTCGAGCGCAGCCACCTCCTGGCGCAGCCGCTCGTTCTCCTCCTCCAACTGCTGCCGGGCGCGCAGGGTCTCCTGAATCCGCAGCATCGCCCGCACCCGCGCCAACAACTCTGCCCCGACAATGGGCTTGGTCAGGTACTCATCCGCCCCCGCATCCAGGCCGGCGACCCGCTCCTCCACCTCGGTCTTGGCAGAGAGCACCACAATGGGAAGTTCCTGGTACTGCGGTCTTTCCCGCAACTGCTTGATCACTCCGATGCCCTCGAGCTTGGGCATGACAATATCCAGCAGCAACAGATCCGGCTGGAGGGCTTCCACCTGACTCAGCGCCTCCTCCCCGTCCCAGGCCATCGCCGTGCGGTACCCGGCCTGCGCCAACAACTGCCGCACCAGGCTGGCGCTGTCGGCGTTGTCGTCGGCGATGAGGATGAGGGAGGGGGCGATGGGCATGAGATTTTGGACTACTCGTTCGGGGTGTGTTTCGCCAAGGATGGCCGAGAAGTATATTTCGAGAAAGGCAGAAACCTACTGTTGACTCCTGGAGTAAAGATGAGCCATATCCCTCGTGTCACCCAAGTACAGACTCGCCCCCCATACCTCCTAATCCTTCAATTCGACGACGGCGAAATGCGCGAGATCGACATGAAGGGTGAACTCTGGGGCAAAGTGTTCGAGCCACTCAAAGACCCCGCCTTTTTCGCCCAGGTGCAGGTGCATCCAGAGCTAGGTACCATTGTCTGGCCCAATGGCCTCGACCTGGCCCCAGAAGCCCTCTATGACCCATCGCTGCATACTGTGGGCGCTGAGGAACTCGCCTGACCCCCTGACCTTCTCCCGCGCTGCGTTGAGAGGGTACACCCCGACGGCCAGCCCGGTCAACAGCCCGCCGCCCACACCCCAGCCCAGAGATGGACAAAGGCGCGGTGAGGGATCTGCGCAGATTTGTAACAACTCACCCCACCCCCCTGGGTGCCGAACCAGAGCCGGCCCTGTTGGTCCTCGGCGATGGCCTTGACCACATCGTGGGCCAGTCCTTCCCTGGTGGTGAAGGTTTTGAACTCCTTCCCATCGTAGCGAACCACCCCACCCCCATCGGTACCCAACCACATATTCCCCTGCGAATCTGCATGTAATGCCAGCACTCCATGCGCTGGCAGGCCATCTGCGGAGGTAAACTCCACGCAGTTCTAACCATCACAGCAGCTGATCGCCTTTCCCACGCCATCGGCAAACCACATATTGCCCCGCTGGTCCTGGGCCAGCACAGGTACATACGCCGGCAGCCCATCCGGCCTTCCCCAGGCAATCCATGGCTCCCGGTGCACACCCGATCCCATCTTCTTCATCCTGCCCTCCCCGGCCCGAATGACCTTCCCTTCAGGAGGCCTGATCCTCAAGTTGGTCTCCACCGCACTGCCTGGGTTCACCTCCACCTCCCGCTGCTCGCCGCCTATCCCAGGAGCCACGCGGTAAGAACCTGCCGGCATCTCCACCGCGTACCGGCCAGTGTGGTCGGCACGGGTCCGCAGCTGCATCCCTGCCGGCCAGTCCCCAAGGTCGCCATCCACGGCAATGCCTTGCACTGGCACCGCCAGGGCCACCTGGCCATTGTGAGCAAAGACCGCGAGGGGGAAAACCCCGAAGAGCAGGAGGATCGCGCCGGTCACGGTTATCCCTCCCTCTCGCCGAGAAAGCGCTCATAACACTCGATAACCCGCCCTGCCGTCCGGGCCTCGGTATAGTGCGCCAGCACCCGCTGCCGGGCCGCCTGCCCCAGGCGCCGGCGCAATCCTTCGTCCAAGAGCAGCCGGCGCACCGCTGCGGTGAAACCCTGCACGTCCTTGAGCGGGAAGAGCAGCCCACTCTCCTCAGGGACAATCACCTCGCGGCAGCCGCGGATGTCGGTGGCGGCGATGGGCACCCCCATGGCCGCTGCTTCCATCAGGGCCCGCGGGATGCCTTCGCGGTGCGAGGGCAACACCGCCACGTCCATACACGCATACAACTCGGGCATGTCCTGGCGCTGCTCCAGCACCAGGCAGCGGCCCTCCAGTCCGTGGGCAGCGATTAGGGGTCGAGGGTCGAGGGCATCCGACTGGTCCGGCTCGGTGATGCCCACCACTAGCAGCCGCAGTTGCGGGAATTCGCGGACCAGCCGGCTGGCCATCTCAAAGAATTCGCAGTACCCCTTTTCCCGCACCAACCGCGCCACCATGCCCACCACTAGGTGCCCCTCCTCCAACCCCAACGCTGCCCGCTTCTGCCGCCTTGCACCGGGATAGCGGTCCAGATCGAAGCGGCGCTCGTCGATGCCGTTGCCCACCAGGTGCAACCGCTCCGGTGCCTTGAAGCGGTGGTCCAACGCGAAGCGGTGGTCCTCTTCGCTCTGGAAGAGCAGATGGTCGCACCAGCTAGCGCCCCACAGCTCGGCGCCCATGGCCAGCCCCCGCACCAACCCGGTAGTATTCTCGTTGAACAGGAAGCCGTGTACCGTGTGCATGACCACCGGCACCCGCGCCAGTTGGCCCACCATCGGTCCCAGCAGGGTGCCCTTGGGATTGTGGGAATGGACGATGTCGAAGCGCTCGCGGCGCAGCACTTCGTACAAGGCGCGGGCACAGGCCCAGTCGGTGCGCGGCTCGATCTCGCGGGCAAAAGGGATGTAGATCACCCGCAACCCGGTCTGGGCCAATTCCTCGCCCATGGCCACCTTGCCGCAGATGACCGTCACCTCAAAACCCGCCTCCTGCAGGCGCAGGAGGCCGGGGCGCAAGAGCAACTGAACGATGCGATCGCTGGGCGAGACGTGTGCGACCCGCCCCCTCACAGACCGGCTTGTTGCCACACCTTTTGCAGCGCCGCCGCCGTGGCAGCACAGGCCTCCTCGGGGGGCAGCTGCCGCACCTTCTCGCTGAAGGGTTCCACCATCACCGGCCCGTCGTAACCGATCTTTTTTAAGGTCTGCAGGAAGCCGGCGATGTCGATCACCCCGGTTTCGCCGGGCAGGGTGCGCACATTGTCCACCTGCTGCTCGCGCGGCAGGTCCGGCGCGTCGTTGACATGTACGTCCACCGCCTGCTGGGGGGAAAGCCGCTCCAGATCGGCGATGGTCTCACCGGCCGCGTACCAGTGCCAGGCATCGAGCAGGAAGCCCACATTGGGCCCGGCCGCCCGGCACAGCTCCCCCATCTGCTCCATGGTGTGGGCAAAGGGGTACTTCTTGCTCGACCACAATGTTTTGGGGCCGATGTACTCCAAGCCCAGATGGATGCCCTCCTCCGCGAGGATGGCCACCGCCGGTTTCAACCGGGTGGCGTGGAATGAGAAATTCTCCTCGTAGGTCAATTCGTCAGAGCAGGGCATGATCCAGGTGGCGGTGCGCCGCACCCCCAACTCGCCGGCCACCTGCGCCAAGGCGGGCAAGGCCTCCAGATCCCGGTGCCAGTCCGCCTCGCTGCCGCGAAAATTCACCGGAAACCCCCAGGCCGCCAGCCGCACCTGGTGGGCCGCAGCCAAATCAGCCGTCTGGGCCGCCCCCAGCTGTGCCGCCTCGCCGATGCCAAAATGGTACCCCTCAAACCCGTGCCGGGCCGCCAACTGCAACCCCTCTGCCAGGTTGTTTACTTTGACCCCGATGGCGCCGGGGGATAGCGATCTGAACATGGCTGTTCTCCTCTTGGTTAAGCTAGGTCCTGGTGCGCAGGCCATAGAAAATGAGTGCCACCAGAGGGAAAATCACGTGAAAGTGTAACCTGACTTACGCTTCTTAGCTTAGTAACTTCGCACTATCACCCGCCAATCGAAATTCGCTGGCCTTTAGGGACGTGGGAGTGCCCTGGAGGCGGCTTCTGGGGGAAGGGCCGGGGGAAGGACCGCAGGGCGGGGCAGGGGGAAGCGTAGTTTATGGAGCGAGGGGGTAGGTCCGGGACTCCAGAAACGCCGGAGTGGGCACCCCACGGACCTGGCCACCAACAAGTCAACTCTTCCCCGCCGCCCCGCTACACCGCCACGTTGTTCTGTGGCCGGCCCTCCAGAAAGGCGATCACATTGTCCACCGCCCCCTCGTTGAGCAACTCCACCCCCTCGGGGGTCTGGTCAGCCGCATGGGGCGTGAACACCACCCGCTCGCACTTGAGAATGGGATGGGGCTCCAGAAAGGGCTCCTGCGGAAACACGTCCAGGGCCGCGCCGCCCAGGTGCCCGCTGTCCAGCGCCACTGCCAGGGCATCCAGGTCCACCACCGCCCCCCGGGCCCCATTGAGCAACAGCGCCCCCGCCTTCATCAGCTCCAACTGGCGCGCCCCGATCAGGTGGCGGGTCTGGTCGGTCAGCTTGACGTGCAGACTGAGCACGTCGGACCGGCGCAGCAACTCCTCAAACTCCACCAACTGCACCCCGGCCTCTTGCCCGCGCTCCGCCGAAGGGTTGAAGGTCCAGGCGATCACCTCCATGCCCAAGGCCCGGCCCAGCCGCGCCATCTCCGCGCCGATATGGCCTAGGCCGGCGATGCCCAGCACCTTGCCCTGCAGCATGATATTGGTGCGCCGCGTCCAGCGGCCCGCCTTGAGCTCGGCGGTCTGGAAGGCCGCGCCCTTGGCCAAAGCGAACATCAATCCAAACATGTGCTCGGCCACCACCGGGGCCGTGCGCCCGGGCAGATTGGAGACCACAATTCCCCGCTCCTTGGCCACCTGCAGATCGATCATGTCGGTGCCGATGGAGCACAGGGCGATCAGCCGCAGCTTGGGCAGGGCGCGCAACTCGGCCTCCCGCCAGGTGACCATGCCCCGCGTATTGATGATGATGTCGCAATCAGCCGCCCGGGCGATCTTTTCCTCGCTGTCGGCGGGCCGCGTGTGGTGGATGACCACCTCGCCCCACTCCTTGAGCCGCGCTAACTGGGGAGAGCCGGCCATCTGCACCGGGTCGTCCCCGGGCACCAGTATCTTGATCCTCTCTGCCATGATCCTCTCTGCCGCGATTGATGGGAGAAAAGTGCTTGCCTATATTCACCCCTTGGACCCGCACAATATAAGTCCCCCACCTCCGGTCTTCAACGCAGAGAATGCCCCATGCCCAGAGAACTGATCGCCCCGGCCCAGGAACAGGTGGCCTTCCGCGAGTACCCCTCGCCGCCGCTGCAACCCGGCCAGGTTCGGGTCAAGAGTCTTTTTGGTGCAGCCAAACACGGCACCGAGATGGCCATGTACAAAGGGTATGCCGGCCCGCGCGGCGGGTACGACCCTGAGTACCGGATCTTCACCCAGGAACGGGAGATGGTCCGCTATCCTTCCGCCCTGGGCAATATGTGTGTGGGCGAGGTGGTGGAATTGGGCCCCCAGGTCAGCCGCCTCAAGGCGGGAGACCGGGTCTTTTCCTACGGCCCGCTGCGCCAGGAACACGTCTGGCCAGAGACCGTGCGCCTCCTGCCCGAGGGAGTGCCCTGGCAGGCGGCGGTCTGCCTGGACCCGGCCGATTTTGCCCTTGGCGCGGTGCGCGACGGCCACGTGCGCCTGGGGGACGCGGTAGCGGTCTTCGGCATGGGGGCCATCGGCCTGGTCGCCCTGCAACTGGCCAAACTGGCCGGCGCCCATCCGGTCATCGCCGTCGACCCTCTGCCGCTGCGACAACGGGTCGCTCGGGAATGCGGCGCCGACCTGGTCCTGGACCCCTCTTCCTGCGACGCCGGCCTGGAGATCAAGAAGGCCACGGCCAAACGCGGGGCAGATGTGTGTATCGAGTACAGCGGCCACTACCTGGGCTTGCAGGGGGCCCTGCGCGGGGTGGCGTACAACGGCACAGTGGTGGCCGGCGCCTGGCCGGGGGCGTACCCGGCGGGCCTGGACCTGGGCGCTGAGGCCCATTTCAACCGGCCCCGTATCATCTTTTCGCGCGCCTGCAGCGAGCCCAATCCCGAGTACCCCAACTGGGACGAAGGCCGGCTCTTCGAGGTGGCGTGGCGGTTACTCTGTGAGGGCCGCCTCAACTGCGAGGTGATGGTCCAACCAGTGGTGGCCTTCGACAACCTGCTCACCGCCTACCCCAAGATCGCCACCCATCCGGGGGAAAACATCAAATTGGGCGTGTCTTTCTAACTTTTTGGCAGAGAGGATTTCACCATGAAGATCGCATTGCAGGAAAGCCTGTTGCCCGGCGACACCCTGGCCGAGAAGCTGGACTTCGCCGAAAGTATCGAGGTCGAGGGGTTGGAGGTCGGTGGCCGCGGCTTCGACGCCGAAAAGGTCGCCCAATACGAAAAGGCCCTGCAGGGCCGCAAGATCCGCCTCACCACCGTCTGCGGCCAGAGCACTTTCGACTGGCTAGACCCGGATGTCACCAAGCGCCGGGCCAGCGTCGAGGAGAGCAAGCGCGTCCTGGACGGCTGCGGCCATCTCAAAGCCGTGGGCCACGTCATACCGCCCATCTTCGGGCCGCCCCGCCTGCCCGACCTGTGGCCGATCAAAGACGCCATCGCCCTCGAGAAGGATCTGCTAGTAGAGATCACCAAGGAACTGGCCGCCTATGCCCACCAGCGCGGCACCCTGGTGCTTTTGGAGCCCCTCAACCGCTACGAGCAACACCTGCTGCGCCGTCAGGCCGACGGGGTGGAAATCATCCAGCGGGCCGGCGATCCGCCGGGCGTAGCGCTGATCAGCGACTTCTTCCACATGCACATCGAGGAGACCAATACCCCCGCCACCCTGCGCGAGTGCGGCGAATACGTGGCCCATGTCCACATGGCCGACAACACTCGTATGCAGCCTGGCACCGGCGACATCGACTGGAAAGCCGGCCTCCAGGCCCTCAAGGATATCAATTTTAGGGGCTACCTGGCCTACGAATGCGGCATTCAGGGCGAACGCCGCGAGGCCCTGCGAAAGTCAGTGGAATACATCCGCGGGGTAATCGCCTCGCTGAGCTGAGATGCCAGATTTGATTTGACTTCTCCAGCAGCCGGAGGCACATTTCCTCTTCGGCACATCAGACCCCCCAACCTGCGAGCCCCTACGGTGGATCTTTCCCGCCCCGAGTACTATATCAACCGCGAGTTGTCTTGGCTCGATTTCAACAGCCGCGTCCTCGAAGAGGCCCAGGATCACGCCAATCCCCTGCTGGAGCGGGTCAAATTCCTGGCCATCGTCGCCAACAATCTAGATGAATTTTTCGAGGTGCGGGTGGCCGGCCTGCAGCAGTTACACGCCGACAACAGCCCCGCCACCGGCCCCGACGGCCTGACGCCCAACGAGCAGCTGCGGCAGATCGCCGACAAGGCCCATACCCTGGTCCGCGCCCAGTACAGCTGCTGGAACGAGGAGTTGCTCCCGGCCCTGGCGCAGGAGCGCATCCACCTGTGGGAGGCCCGCCGGCTCAAGGGCGCCCATCTCACTTTCATCAAGAAATACTGGAAAGAGGAACTGGAGCCGATCCTCACCCCCATCGCCATCGATCCGTCCCATCCCTTTCCGCGGGTGTTGAACAAATCGCTGTGTATCGCGGCCCTGCTGCAGCCGGGCCGTGGCCAGCCGGTATTAGGGGTGGTCACCGTGCCTCGGGTGTTGCCGCGCATTCTGCACCTGCCAGAACTGGAGGCGGGCAGCTACCATTTTATCACCCTGGTCGGGATCGTCAACTTTCACCTCGGGGAGTTGTTCAACGGCTACCAGGTGCTGGCTTCGGCGCCCTTTCGCGTCACCCGCAACAGCGAGCTGTACGTCAACGAGGAGGAGGCCGACAACCTGCTGGAGGAGATCACCCAGCAGCTAGAAAACCGCCGCAAGGGAGACGTCGTGCGCCTAGAGATCGAGGCCACCGCCCCCGACCAAGTGGTCCAACTCCTGCGCGAGGAGTTCAAGCTCGACCCCGAGGATGTGTACCTGGCCGAAGGCCCGGTCAATCTCAACCGGGTGATGACCATCTACAGCGAGGTGAAACGCGCCGACCTGAAGTACCCTTCCTTCACGCCGGTCGAACGCAACCTGCCCGAGTCCCCCGACGCCTTCTTCAAGACCCTGCGCAACGGCGACATCCTCCTCCATCATCCCTATGAGTCCTTCTCGACGGTCATCGACTTCATCAATATGGCCGCCGTTGACCCCAAGGTGCTGGCCATCAAGCAGACCCTCTACCGCACCGGCGACGACTCCCAGGTGGTCCAGGCGTTAATCCGAGCCGCCGAGAACAATAAAGAGGTCACGGTGCTGGTCGAGTTGAAAGCGCGCTTCGACGAAGCCTTCAACATCGCCTGGGCCAAACAACTGGAAGAGAGCGGAGTACATGTGGTCTACGGCCTGATGGGGCTCAAGACCCACTGCAAGCTTTCCCTGCTGGTGCGCCGGGACCGCGACAGCCTGCGGCGCTACGCCCACCTGGGCACCGGCAATTACAACCACAGCACCGCCCGCTTCTACACCGACTTAGGGCTGCTCACCGCCCGCGAGGATATCACCGCCGACGTGGCCCAGGTGTTTAACCTGCTCACCGCCCGTTCCAAGGTAAAGAACTTCCAGAAACTGCTGGTGGCCCCCTCCACCCTGATGGCCGGCCTGCTCGAACTCATCGAGCGCGAACGCCAGCACGCCCTGGCCGGCCGTGGGGGCGCCATCATCGCCAAGATGAATGGCCTGATGGACCCCGAGGTGATCCGCGCCCTGTACCAGGCCTCGCAGGCGGGGGTGGAGATCGACCTGATCGTGCGCGGCATCTGCTGTCTGCGCCCAGGCCTGCCCCACATCAGCGAGCACATCCGGGTCTACAGCATCATCGGCCGCTACCTGGAGCACAGCCGCGCCTACTTCTTCGCCAATGGAGGCACGGGCGAGGTCTGGGCCGGCAGCGCCGACTGGATGAACCGCAACCTGCGCGGCCGGGTCGAGGTGATCTTCCCGGTCGAAGACCCGGTGCTCAAGGAGCGCGTCTTCCACGACCTGCTCGAGTTGTGCCTGCGCGACCGGGTCAAGGCCCGCTCGCTGCAGCCAGATGGCACCTATGTGCGCCGCCGGCCCGGCCCGGACGAACCGGCGCTGTGTATGCAGGACGCCCTGATGGACCTGGCCCTGGGCAGGAAAATCAACCTGTCCGCCCCGCCTTCTTCCCGAACCCGCAAGAAGCGCGCCAAGAAGTCCTCCGCCCGAACCAAATCCTGAACGCCATGTCGCCAGAGATCGTACACGCCAGGTCTGTCCTGGAACAGTTGAACCGCCCGCTCACCGCCGCCCCCCGCCTCGGGATCGTTCTGGCCGCCGGCCACGGCAAACGCATCCGCTCCGAAACCTCTAAGATGCTGCACCAGATCTGGGGCAGCCCCTCGGTGGCGCGGGTGGCCGGCGCCGTGGCGGCCGGGCTCGACAGCCCCGACCAAGTTATCGTGGTGGGCATCAAGGGTGCCGAGGTAGCCAGCCAACTGGATGCCAAACCCGGTCGTCTCTTCGCCTACCAGGAAAACCCGGTCCTGGGCCTGCCCGCCGGCACCGGCGATGCCGTGCGCGTAGCCCTCGGGGCTTTTGCCCCCGGACCGGCGGCCCGCGACATCTACATCTTTTTAGGGGACATGGGCCTGCTCACCAGCGGGGGTGTGGCTCTGTTCCGGCGGGAATTCGAGGCCAACCCCTGCGACATGATGGTGCTCACCGGTCTGTACCACGGCCCGGTCGAGCAGAACTATTACGGCCGCATCCTGCGCGTGCCCGCCGCCGACCAGGAAGGCCAGCCCTCGGGCGCCGATCAGGGCAAGGTCATCGAGATCAAGGAGCACAAAGACATCCTGGGCCTGTCGGCTGGCCGGCCCTACCTGGTGGTCTACCAGGGCCGCACCTACGGCTTCAACCGCGAGCAGTTGCTGGAACTCCGCGAGATCAACACCGGGGTGGTCGCCTTCCGCGAGCAACCGCTGCGCGCCCAGATCGGCCAGATGAAAACCGACAATGTCCAGGGCGAACTCATGCTCACCGACATGGTCCAGATCCTCAACCAGCGCGGCCTGGTGGTGCGCGCCGTGCAGGCCGCCAGCGAAGAGGAAATCCTCGCTTTCAACGTCAAGAGCGTCTGGCGGCAGATGGAGACCATTGCCCGCCGTTGGGCCTACGAGCGACTGATGGACTTGATCACCATCGTCGACGAGGAGGATTTCTTCATCGCCGACGAGGTGATCGCCCAGATCATCGCCCTGGACCAGGAGCGCGGCCCCTTGGACATTGTCGTGGGCAAAGGGGCGCAGGTGGGACCGCAGGTGCGGCTCAACCGCCAGGTCCAGCTGGGGGACAACTGCCTGCTGAGCGGCCATATCGAGCTGGGCGAGGGGGTGCGCATCGGTCCGGGGGTCCAACTGAGCGCCTATGCGGGGCAGACGATGGTGCTCGAAGACCGGGTGGAGGTGCTGGGCGGCGACATCCTCAAGGGCAATCTGCGCATCGGCCTGGACAGCCGCATCGAGTCGGGGGTAATCATGACCGGCAGCGACGAACATCCGCTGCGCGTAGGCCGCGGGGTGACGATCAAGGGCACCACCTACCTGTACGGCTGCCTGGTCGACGACGGGCTGCTGATCGAGCAGTCGGTGATCAAAAACAAACACCTGGTCCAGGTGCGCCGACGCGACGGCTCCATCCAGCCCATTCGTTATGTGCGCCCCCAGCCCGAGGGATTGGATTCCCTCGCTGAACTGCCGGGCAACTAAGAGCCGATCCGAAAACCCCATTTGGGCTGCGCCCGGCTGCAACCGGCGTGGTCGGCGTTGCCCTCAGTCGGCGTATTTACGGGTCAATACGCCTCTTTCGGGCGCCTTGCCCACGCCGTTTTCGCTCGGGCTCGCCAGCAAAGCAGGTTTCCGGATAGGCTCTAAAAAAGCCCTGGAGGTGATTACCTCCAGGGCCCTGCATTTTCCCGCTAGCGGTTGTTTACTTCCGCACCGCCCCGATCTCTTCCAGCACCTTCTTGCTCACCTTGCAGACCATGGTATAAGCCGGGTCGTAGATATTGCCCAGGTCGTACTGCACGCACTGGCCCAGCAACAGATGGGCGGTGCGCGCATCCAGGCCAAAGTCACTGGTCAACCAACGCACCATCTCGGTGGTGGCGTGCTGCACACACTGGTCCAGAGGCCGGGCATTGCCCACGGTCATGATATAATCCGCGTTCTCAGCGCGGGGCCAGTTGATCTGGCGGCCCTTGATCAGATCCACACCAAAGGTGACCTCGGCCGAGATCTCGATCCCGGTGCCGACGATCTCGCCGTCTCCCTGCACCGCGTGGCAATCGCCCACATGTAACAGGGCCCCAGGCACAAAGACCGGAAAATAGACTGTCGCCCCCTGCACAAAGCCCCGGTAGTCCATGTTGCCTCCGTGGGTGGAGGAGGTGGCCGTGGAGATGGCCTGGTCCCGGGGCGGGGCCACCCCAAAGCAACCCAGCATCGGCGCCAGGGGCAGTTCTATTTTGCCCAGCGGTGAGGGCGGACTGGTCATCCGGGCAGTCCCTTTTTCCAGGTCCACTGCCCACTCGGCCAGGTCCACCTCGTCGGTGAATTCCGGATTGAACCCAGGGTCCAGCACACTGGGCGCGATGGCTGTGCCAGTCCAGCCCCGCCTGCGGTTGGGCCAGATCCGGTCAAAGCGCACCACCAGGGTATCCCCGGGCTCGGCCCCCTCGATGTAGAAGGGCCCGGTCTGCGGGTTGCCGCGCGGGGTGACCTGCTCGTCGCTGGCGTCGCGGCCCCGGGCATCAACGGTGGTGGTGGAAACCGTGTCGCCGGTAGCGATACGCAGCACCGGTTCGTGTGGACCGATGGCAACGTGGTAGTGGGTCGGAGTGTAATGATGGTGGGCCATCTCAACGCCCTTTCGTTTTACTGGTCTTCGGCCCCTTGACCGGGGGCCTAGTGCGCCCGGCCGACGAGGGCTTGCTGTAGCCGCCCGAAACTGGCTTGCCACGGCCCGCCGACGTGGGCTTGCTATAACCGCCCGGGGAAGGCCGACCCCGCACCGCACCTGAAGGCTTGCTGTAGCCACCAGAAGCTGGCTTGCCACGACCCGCCGCCGAAGGCTTGCTATAACCGCCCGGGGAGGGTCCACTCCGCACCGCACCTGAAGGCTTGCTATAACCACCCGAAGTCGGCCTACCCCGACCTGCTGGCGAGGGCTTGTCATAACCACCCGAAGCCGGCTTGCTGCGCCCCGCTGACGAAGGCTTGCTATAACCACCCGAAGCCGGCCTACCCCGACCCGCCGGCGAGGGCTTGTCATAACCACCCGAAGCCGGCCTACCTCGGCCCGCCGGCGAGGGCTTGTCATAACCACCCGAAGCCGGCCTACCTCGGCCCGCCGGCGAGGGCTTG
>CAMAVQ010000053.1 GCA_945861755.1 Gemmatimonas phototrophica | reverse complement strand
CTACCGGATCGAGTTCCTCGACGGCAAGGAGTGGAAGCCGGTCAAGGTCGACAAGAAGTTCAAGAAGAAGCACACCATCCGTATCCGCTTCACCAGCAACGAGGCCGGCTCCCTGTACGTGCTCAATACGAGCGGGAAAGAGGAGTCGCTCCATCCAGTTTTTCCCGGGGGAGAAGGTCAAGGCCTGGAGCAGCGCCTGGGGATGGGGACCCGGATTGCGGAGAACCGGGTGGGCCTGTTCCCTGACCCTCAACAGGGCGGCGGCGGTCTTCGCTTTACCGGTGTCGAGGGCCGGGAACGTTTCCTGCTGGCGTTCATACCAGACGAACCAGGTGGCCAGCGCGAGATGTTGGCCATTCCAGCGGGTGCGGAGGATTGGGACTACGGCCACAAGACCACCTACCGAGTAGCGGGGGACCGGGGTAGCGTCCTCTTCCAATACTTTGAGCTGAAGAGCAAGTGATGCCACGCAAGGTGGTGATCCTCCTACTGCTTCTGGTTACCCCGATATGGGCAGCAAAACGGGCGTTATTGGTCGGGGTGAACGACTACACCTATCTGCCCGCAGAGGGGGACTTACGCGGCTGTGTGAACGACGTGACGATGGCCAAGGAACTATTGGTCAGCAAGTTCGGGTTCCTGCCCGAAAACGTCAAAGTACTGGTCGATGGAGAGGCAACAGAGAATAACGTCCTGCAGGCCATCCAGGACTGGTTGGTGACGCCTGGATCACCTGACGACGTTGCCTACTTCCATTTCAGTGGCCACGGTTCTCAGGCCCAGGATTTCAACGGCGATGAGGACGACGGACGGGACGAAGTAATCTGCCCATCCGATTTCCAGCCGGGGAACTGGTCGTCCATCATCACGGACGACCAGCTTAATGTGGCCTTGGGAAAGGTCCCAGCCCGAACCATCACCGTGGTCCTCGACGCCTGCCATTCGGGGACGGGTACGCGGGATCTGTCGCTCTCCAGGCCGAGGTTTGCGGTTTTCGACACCAGCCGCAGCCAGACGCGTGGCCTATCGCTGGCCAAGCCAGTTAAGAAAGGGAACAAGGGGGCCGGTAGTGGCGGGGCAGGGAGAGGAGACCAACGGCAGGTGACCATTTCCGGGTGCCGGCCGGAGCAGACCTCTGCCGATGCCTGGATCCGCGATGGATTCTACGCCGGGGCGCTGACCTACTATTTGGTCGAGAACATGAAGAAGGCGCCTTCAGATATGAGTTACGGCGAGCTCATGGAGCGGGTCGTGCGGGATGTGCTGGCGAGGAACTTCAGCCAGGTTCCCCAGGTCGAGGGGGAAATAGACCAACCCCTGTTGGGAGGACGAGATGTCGAAGCTGTGCCTGCGAATCCGGTGGTGGCGGTCGTTCCCTTTGTTTTGGTGGACGCAGCCACTGCCGGCAAGGTCCGTCTCAAGGCGGGGTATGCTCAACAGGTGACGAGAGGATCGGTGTACGCGGTGTATCCCCCTGGGGAGACCGCCTTCAAAGGTCCCGGAGTGGCGAAAATCCGGGTAGTGTCGGTGGGCGACAGTTGGGCCAACTGTGTAACGACCGAGGGGGGAGCCGTAAACCAGGGCTGCAGGGCAAGACTGATCCTCAGTGGGTTGGAGGTGGACAAACTGAGGCTGCTTCTGGAAACCCCTGATGCAGTTTTGCAGAGTGCCGTACAGAAGGCGATGACTGCATACGACTTTGTGGAGGCAACAGCGGAGGGCCAACGGTTCGATTACCGCCTACAGATCCGCCAGACAGAAGGGCAGGTGGAGCTGGCCCTGGTCCGGGATGGCACTCCCGGGGGGTCTGTAAGCGGAAACGATGCTCCTGCCGCCCTGGCCGCGCTGAGGCCTCAACTGGAAAATGCCTATGCCACCAAATGTCTGAGCGTTCTGGACAATCCCGACCCGCCATTCAAAGTGGAGGTCTGGGCCAATCGCGGGCAAACGACGGATAGCCTGGGGTCGGCCCCTGACGAAAAATCGGTGCAGGCGCAGATCGGCACTCTGATCCGCTTCAACTTCCGCGCGGAAAAGACGTGCTATCTTACGCTGATCGACCTGGACGCCAACGGTGAGGTCAATGTGCTGTTCCCCAACCAGTATCAGCCGGATGGGCGGATTCAGGCCGGGAAGGTGTACCGGACCGGCATTAAGGGCGAGATGCCTTTCCAGATCCGGGCAACTGGGCCGGCTGGCCGGGAAATGGTCAAGGTGATTGCCTCACTGGACTCCCTCGATATCCCCAGTCTGAAAATGGGCCAGGCAGGCCCCGCAGGGACGCGCAGGATTGCGTCGGGCAGTGAGTTTGTCCGGCAGCTTATTTACGACCTGACGGTGAGTGGGACCGCGGTAGGCGATTCCTTGCCTGTAACCCGCACCGACAAATGGGTCACGGACTACCTGATCATCGAGAATGTGCCGAACGTGCCGTAGGCTGAAGGGTGGGTTCTTTTGGAAAGGTCGGCCACTGCTATCGGGTCTCTGCGGGTTGCCCCTTTCTTGACGGCTTGCCACTCAAGTTCCCGACGACCCGGAACGGGTTGCCCTACTCAAGATCCAGCCCCAAGGCGGCCCTCAACCGGTTGAAGTCGAAGGAAACCTGCGGTGACTGTTGGCCGGCTTGGAGGTTCTCCCAGTCATTGATCAGGTCAGCCACCTGTCTCCGTCCTTCCGGGGTCTTGACGGCTTCCCTGGGGGTCCGGTCATCCAGTGCCGGAACCTTCACCTCTGCCCAGCGCAGGTACTGCTGCTCGATCATCTCGGTCAGCCGGTTTCTTTCGGTTTCGGGGAGGGTCGCCAGATCCAACCCTTGGGGCGATCCACTCGGGCGGGGCAAATCGTCCATCGGCTTGGCCGTGGTGCCCGAGTAAACCAACACCGCGCCCAATTCCTTTTCTATCATCTCTCTGAGCTTTTTGTCACGGGGTTCGCTATTGCATTCGAGGGTGAGTTGTCGCGAGCCGACTATCACTTTTCCCTTGAGGGTCGAATCCAGCATCGCGTCCTTCTGCTTCACCACCCAGACGTACTCCGTCTCATCTGAGCGGATATCGCCGCCCTCGAGGTCTTTCACCGCTGCGAGGCTCTGGATGACCTGGTCCCGGTCGTGGGGGCCAAAGTCGTAGGAGGAACTGGTCAAGACCAGCTCCTCCCCGTCGGTGTTGTGCAGTTGGGGAGGGGTGGGGTTGAGCGCGTTCTCGACGCAGTGGTGATACACCTCGAGAAAATCGATATCGCACCCCAGCAGGTCTAGGGGCGTATGGAAAGTCAGTTTTTTTGTTTCGAGGTATTCGGCGATATAAGCCCTGAATCCCTTGGCCGGCAGCCTATACGGTCCGGTGGCACTCAGGATGTATTCGCCGTCTACGCCCACGACCTGCGCCAGGAGGAGGTCCCATTTACTGAAGGTCGTTGAGCCGGCAACCTCGTGCACGAAGCACTCGCGATCGAGGGCCAGATCCTTGACCAGCAACCCTTTGCCCGGCTCGATTGCGTCGATCTGCCAGAAGCTCAACGGTTCCTGGCTGGCCGCCTCCAGGTAGCGGCGGGTGTAGGCATCGACGGTGTAGGCCTGTTTTCTGAGGAACTGCGCTACGACTGTGTGCTGGCAGGGGAAGTGGCGGCCCGGATCTAACTCGTCTTGCACCGCGGGATACCAATGATACAGGTACCAGGGGACAAAAAGTGGCAGGTATAGGCTTTGGGCACTAAAGTCTTTGTGAGGGTGGCCGGCCCAGAAATCCTCCCAGGCCTCGAAAATACCCCCTTCTCCATGCACCTTCATGGCATAGGGCAGTAGAATCTTGGCCACCGGATCAGCGGTTTTTCGCAGGCGATGCTGGGAAGAGCTCCGCAGGTCCGCTTTGAGCAGACAACACTTTTTGTATTTCTTCCCGCTGCCGCAGGGGCACAGGTCGTTTCTGGCAGGTTCCATCCCGTACCTTTCCGCTTGTAGCCCGAACCGGAAGAATCGATGGCTGGCAAGTAGGGGTCTTGGAGACAATCTACGCAATCTGGAGCGACCTGACAGTGCCCGACTGCGTCGTCACGAAATGCCAAATTGCTGGTGCCAAAAACGGACGGGATCTCGATGGGTAGACAACCTACAGAAATGTCACCGCCCGGTCTTGATCGAACGCAAGGCCAGACCTTTCTCGACGCCACCGCCATCGCCAGGGTCTCGGTACATCGGTGTTACCCCTCGGCGCTTTTTCCCTCGGTCAGGTCTTGCGGGAGGGGGCACGCTTCGGATTACACCCTCTTCATTACCCCTGGGCCTCGATCCACTCATGGGGTGTCAGTACCCGAAGGGCGGTTCGGCCGATGAAGTCTTTGGTATTCCAGGATACGAGCTGCTCGACTTCAGGGTGCTGTTCGGCGATCCACAGGATCTGGGCATCCCCCAAGGTCATCTTCCGGGTGATCTTCTCGAAAATTCCCCGGATCATCGCCGGCAAGGCCTGGGCATCCGGCGTAGGAGGGAAAAGCACCGTCACTCCATAACGCCGGCCGAATTCGGCGTACAGGGACAGCAATGCTTCTTGCGTGAGGTTGAAAGAGAGGATACCGCTGACTTCAAGAAGGTTATAGATAGTGGTGGCGCGCGGCTGGTTGCCCTTTGCCAGAAAAGACCTGTTTACCTGATAACGCGGGTCTTCCCGGAAACGCAGATCCAGGACGAAGATATCAGAATCGAGCAGGTCCATCAGCGCCGACCGCGCGCGGACACCAGGGCTGCTTCGAGGGACTCAAAAGGCGAGATGGTCGTGGCTAGTTCAGTTTCGACCTGGTCCCAACTGCCGACGACAGGGGGGGCAGTTCCCCTGGCATAAGCCTGGGTAATCTCAAAGAGAAGATCACTGCCGGCCGCAGGAGAAAGGGCGTTTTCGAGCAAGTGGGTGACCAGGGTCTCAATAGAAATCCTGGTCATCTCGGCGCGCTCGACGAGATGTTTGTAGAGTTCATCGGGGATGGCGACCGGCTGGCTCATGCGGAGTCTCCTGCGGGTACGAACTGCTTCTGGTCAATGGTGGAAATATACAGGGGCAGCGAGGCAGAGACAACATGGGTGGCCGCGCCAATTGGCCGTGCATACGGAAAGGGCTGCCGATGGTTACTCCCGTTTGGTGGCCCCCACCATCGCCACGATGCCGGCCTTCACGGCAGCAGGCAGGTTCTCCCAGGCCGCCATCACCTGAACGAGGTCCGGGGGGTACATGCTGGGAACATGATCTTGGCGCTCGGAAGTGTTCCGGGAGTGTAGCGGAAGTGCAGGTTCCTGCACCGGGGTCAGGGAAGGGGAATCAGTTAACGCACTGGAGTGTTTGGAGTTGTGCACATTATGTCCGGAATTTGTTGTCTCACAACGACTTGATGGAATTGATTCGAGCCCTACCGCCGGAGCCAGAATAAAAAAGCGCAACCCCTCACTGACCGAGGGAGTTGCGCTTTTTGTTTGTGTGCCTGTCCTAGGCCAAAAACGAGCGAAGGTCAGTCCCCCTGTCGCTCTTCCTGTTTTTTCCGCAAGTAGGCCTCAAAACTGTTCAGTCTCAACATCATAGCCTGGAAATACTTGTTGCCCCTGCCCTTGGGCATCGTCCGCCACATGATGAGGTCGTCTTTGGCGAGTTGGAGCATTTCGGTGTCGTAGTCGAACTGGAGACTATGGCACAACTGACCCTTGATGCGGTCGGTCCTGACAATCCGGCCAAGCATCTGGACCTTGTAGGGCAGTTCGGGGATGAACCGGTCGATCATCTGGGCTTCGCTCTTGCGGAAATGAATCTCGTAGGTATCCCGTTTCACCTCGGGATAGATGGCGCAGTATAACACCACCGATCTCAGATCCTTGAGGACATTTTCCTGATAGGTGGTCAGGTGGTGGAAATCGAATTCCTCCAGGTTCTCACCGGTCACATATCTGATGAACTCCATGTCGGAGGCGACCATCAGCCCATTGCCCCGAAAATTCATCACGTGTAACCTGAAGCCAGGGTCCTGGGTGATGATGCTGGCGGGCTTGACCAGATCGTTGCCCAGGCGCTGCTTCTGCCCAGCGACAACCTTACAAACAAAACTCCTCATCATGCCGTCGATCAGGTAGCTGAGCACGAGCGTGTCGTTGCCGGCCAGGTTAAACCTGTTGGTCCGGTCGCGGTCCGATTTCACCGATTTCTTCAGATAGATGCCGCGCACCCGGTTGAGCAATTCCTCGTTTTCTACGCTCAACACGCTGACGGGACCGTGGTTGAACTGATGGTCAGCCGACACGCCGCGGTCGTTGGCGCGATCAATCTTCGTGAGGTTGACCAGGCGCTCCTTGGGGGGCAAGGCCCGCATGGAGGTGTAAAATTCGCGCAGGACCTGGTCGATGTCGAAGGGAGTCTCCTCCGCCGACGAGTAAGGGCTGAAGACGACATCGGTGATCTTGTCCACTAACTGGGTGTCAGGCGCCAGGTTCTTGCTAGTCTTCTGGACGAAGAGTTCCATGGTGATCTGGTGCACCACGGCCTTCTTGTCCTCGGCGACGTAGTTGAACTGAATGGACTCCCGTTTGTTCTGGTTTCGGGGCATGCCGGTGGGCACGATCCTGAAGGCAGACTTGATGCCGGCAAAATCGAGCAGGTCGATCTGTTCCTGCTTGAGCCGCACCCGCTGGACGATGGTGCAGGGAATCTCGTAGGGCATGCTGCTCTTGAGAAATCTGAGAACCGCTGAACTATTGTTGTAGTAGATGGGCTTGGGAGGGCTTACACCCTCGGCGGGCAGGGCACCGTCAGCACTGACGGCCTGCCCCGTGGGTAAGCCGGGGTCGACGGCTGGCGACTTGGTCTTGTCGGGGTCGACGGCTGGCGGCTTGGTCTTGTCCGGGTCGACGGCTGGCGGCTTGGTCTTGTCCGGGTCGACGGCTTGCGACTTGAGTTTGTCAGGGGTGGTCAGGAAGAGCGATCCCCCTTCGTAATAGATCTTGCCGTCGGACCTGAGGAGCTGCGCCCTTCCCAGGTCCTCCTCCTCGCCCTTGGCGTCGACCAGGAAAATGTTGACATGGCGGAGATCAAGGTCGATGGTGGCTTCAATCATCCGACCCTGCTCATCGTCCGTTTTTTTTGATCTGCCGAAAAAGTTCATAAGGTGCGTTTGAGAGGCGCGACAAGGTGCTCGGGCCTAAAAGCAGCGTGGGAAGCCAATTTCCTATTCCTTAAAGTATAAGCCAATAGCCGGTTTTTTACCATCGGCGATTGGGCACCCGAACCCTTGTCCCAATCCATATATCGGCAGCTCAGGGCGTTGGAATAAGTGCCGTGGCCTCGTTGGGCACATGGAAAGGCGGCCTCCGGGACTGCCCACGACAGAGCGAATCCCTGCCCGCCCATCAAGCAGGGGAGTACTCGAACCAGACCGGCCTGCCATCTGACCGGGTAGTGCTGCAGGAGAGCTTGACCAATTCCTGGTCCAGTTGGAAACGCACTATGCTGCTGCCGACCTGGACCCCGACAACCCCTGCTTCGTCGAGAAGGGTCACCTCGGGCAGTTGGTCCTCCTGGCCGGTGCGGCACACCTGAATGACGGTGAGCAACAGGCGCTGTTGGCAGGTGGGCGCGTGATCGGCGCACAGGTGCCATTGCCGGGGGCTGGACTGGTCAAGCCCCGATTCGGGGGGCACGGTGAATTGGTCGGTCTGGGCCAGGGCCAGGGGCTCGGCACCGAGAAAATGGACGCGGGCCAGGGCCTCCCCGTTGACCACCTGGGCCTGGCGGTGCTCAGAGTCTAGGGCAAAAGAATGCGGGGCGTGCAAAAGGAACTGGATGCTGGCCGGGAAGCGGGTCTGGACCTCGTCGAGGATCACCAGGGCCTGGGGCCGGACAAAGACCAGATGGCGGCGCATGCGCTGCACCCCTTCGTAATAGGCGCACAGCTCGATGGGGGCGTGGATGTCCTTGCGCAGGTGGTAGGAGGTGGTGTCGGTGGTGAGCGATGGGTGCTGGTACGCCGGGGTGGCATCGCCGGCCACGTAGTCGAAGTCAGGGCTACTGGCAAAGGCGCTGATGTGGCCACAGGCCGACCGATTCCACACCCCCTGGCCCTTGTGGTTGACCAGCAAGGCGTTGTGGGCGCGGGTCTGGCGGGTCCAGCTCATGTCGTGGGGGCTGCCGTACCAAGGATAATAACCGCTGTCGATGAGCAGGGGCTGGCCAAAAGCCTCCAATACAAAGGAATTCTGGTCCGCGTGGCTGTGGCTGAAGGAACCAAAGTGGCTGCTCTTGAACTGCACCATCACGTTGCGGTGGCCATCGGCCAGGTCGCTGTGCAACGCGGCCCAGCCGATATCGCGCATGTGCAGGGCCTGGGGCAGGTCCCGGGGCGGGCGGGCCGGCGGCGGCGGGGGCCATTTCAGGTGCAGGCTGAGCTGGTAGGCCCCCAGTGGAGGGGGCGGCAACTCGATCTGCTCGGCATGCCACTGGTAATAGGGGTTCTGGTGGATGCGGGCATAGGCGGCCATGACCTGTTTCTGCAGACCTCTGGGGCGGCCGTACCCGGCATCGCCGAAGTTGGGACACGAGCCGTAAGGTGGCTGGAAATACATCATCCATCGGCCATAGTTGCGACCCCAGGGGATGGCAAAGAGGTTGAGCCCGGTGCCCACGTATAAGGTGTGGAGGGTGGCCTGGTGGATGCCGTCCCCGTACCCGAAGCCCTGGCCCCAGCCCCCGTCGTCGCCGCCGTACCCGGGAAAAACTGCGGTGAAGTACTGCAGCACATCCTCCAGCCAGCCCTCGGCCTCGGGGCAGTGGTGGTACAGGGCCAAGGCTGCCTGGAGCATGCCAGGGGGGCCGTAGGTGATGGCGTGGCTGTCCAGGGGATCGCGGAAGGCCTGCTGCACGGAGAGGGCGTTAAATTCGCGGGCACGGGCTACCAGGGCAGTGACTAGGGGCTCGCGGCGCGAGGGTGCCAGCGCTTCCCACAAGTAGTCGAGACCCGTGGCCATGGCCCCGGTGGCACCGTTGAAGGTGTGGGTGTTGGCGTACCCGGTGGCGGGCAGGGGCAGGGCGGCCAGGGCTTCGAGGCACTGGGTGCCCCGCTCCAGATAGCGAGGGTCGGCCAAGAGCCAGTGGGCCAGGCTCTGGCGCTGCAACTGAGCGCAGATGACCCCATAGGGCTGGCTCATGGTGCGGGCTCGCTGCAGGCCGGCCGCGCCTTCGAGCAGGTAGCGCACCTCCCAGATATCCCCGCCCGGGACCAGCAGATCCTCGCACAGGGCAATGGGGGGCAGGGGCTGTACCAGGTCCTTCTCAGCCTGCTCCCGCAAAGCGGCGAAGAATTCGCAGTACGGGGTCTGGTCCCGGCGGTCCAGCAGGATCTGCCGGTCCTCGGCCAGGAAGAGAATCCGGGGGTGGGCCGTGGGGACGGGCCGGCGCAGCTCAGTGCGCGAAGGCACCGTGGGCAGGGCGCTCATAGGATCTCCTCAGGGATAGGCATAGCCGTCCTGGTTGTTCTTGCGCCAATCGGGCAGATATCCCTCTTGGTGGCCAAAGCCGTACGAGCGGCCGATCTGGTTGGGGCTGGACCAGGGCCAGGCCTGACCGCCGATGATCCGGTACTGATCGGCCTTGCCGCAGAGCCAATAAAACATGTGGGCCGCGTAGCGGGCCGCGTTGTGCCCACCGTAATAGGCCGTGTGCGGATCGAAGTGCGCTTCAGTGATCCAGTCCCGCTGGGGCGGGACGGTGCGCCAGTAGTTGTACTTGAGCATATGGCGCAGGCCCGTGGCCGTGGACAGACCCCGGCGGTGCAGGATGCTCTGGTGGTGGATGCCCAAGGTGCCCGCCGGGCCGGCGGCCAGCACTCCCTGGTCCTGGGGCTCGCGGCGGCTGGGACCCAGGTGGGTGCCTGGCACCAGCTCGGTGGGCCCCAGCTCCACGGGGGTGTCCTGGGGAAAATAGAAGACCTCGATGAAATGGAGTTCGGGGCCAAAAAGGTGGTCGGCGTCGTGGTGCCAGCCCTGGGGTTGGGCCGGGCATTCCACCCGGTGGTGGCTGGCCAGCACTGGCAGGCCGACGTTTTTGCCCAAGAGTGCGCGCATGATCCCGGCCAACTGGGGATTGAGCAGGACGTGTTCGAGGAACCAATCCTCCAGAAAAATGGAGCTGGGCTCGTGCGAAGTGCGGATGCGCTCCAAGTCCTCGCGGGTCATGCCAGGGGGAGTATAGCTGGGGGTGGCGGGTATCTTGCCCTCTAAATAGGCACAGGTGCGCTGGTTGATGTGGTCGGGCACCACACCCGGCAGGAACAGGTACCCCTGCCGGCAGAACTCCAGTACCTGGGTGTCGGTCAGGCTCGGTTCACAATCAAAAGTCCGCTGGGCAGCATCGTATTTCACGGTGTTCTCCTCTCCACGTTGGTCGTCGTCGGCGCCCCAATATAGTTAACCCCCAAGAAGGTCAAAAGTACTGCCCCAACCCCACAGACAAGAGCCAGGCGCCGCTGGGCAGGCCTCGGGCCAGATCGGCCCGCAGGATGGGAGTATTGTACAGGCGGGGCAAGCCCAGGCGCAGCCCCGCACCACTGGCCAGGCGCAGGCCTGGGCGGGCACCGCTCCAGGCCATCCCGGCATCTGCGAAAAAGGCGCCGGCCAGGATCCACGAGGACCGGCGGCAGAAGGTGGGTCGGGCTTCGAGGTTGAAGACCAGGCGCCGGTCGCCGGCATAGCGGCGGGGGAGCACGCCCCGCAGGCCGCTGTCAGCGCCGAGGAGGAACTGCGAGCGCAGCTCGGGGCGGGAAAGGGCTTCGGCGCGCAGGCGCAGGGCCAGGGAATGAAGGGTGCCCAGGCGGGTATAGCTGAGTATTTCGGCCAGCAGATTTAGCTCGCGGTACTGGCCTGATTGCAGCTGGGCACTGGCCAGCAGGGTCGCGAACAAATAGCTGCGCGGCCAGGGACACAGACGCGGAGAGAGCTGGACAGTCAGCGGGATAAAACTGCGGTCGCTGCCCAGGGTGCGCAGGGCCAGGCCGGCGCGCAGGGAAACCCAGCTGCCTAGCTGTAAATCCTCGGTGCGGCCCAACTGGTTGAGAAAATGCTCCTGCACGTAACGGGGACGCCACACGGTGAGGCCGAGGCTGGGGATGAGGCGCTGGCGGTCTTCCGGGGCATAGGCGTACCCCTGCGAAGCCGAATAGCGCCGATCGCTGATGGTGAGGCGCAACCCTGGCCGCACCTTGGTCCGGTTCCCCAGGGAGCGGGTCAGCCACAGGCTGCCGCCCGCCGCCCTTTCGCGGTACCGGGCGCTGAGGGTGCGGTCGGTGTAGAGCCGTTGGATTTCCTCCTGATGGTACGCGGAGAGTCCATAGGACACGGGATCTGCCAGCGAGAGAAAGGGGCGGGAGAGGGCCGCCGAGAGATCGTGGCCCTCCTCAGCCCAGGCCGCCTCGCTGCTCAAGGTGTACGGCGAGCCGGCCAGGTGGGGGGCTTCGTAAAAGAGGGACGCCTGGTTGCCCTCCACCGCTCGGTGGTAGAGATTGAGCTGGGCCAGTTGACCGCGCCCGCCCAGGTTGTAGTCCAGGGCCACCAGGCCATAGCTGAGTTCGTCCAACTGGCCGGCCAGGAGCGGGGACAACGCCCGCGAGTACAGCTCTTCCACCTCCACGACCAACTCGACCCCACCAGTGCTGGGTCGAGTGTGGATCTGGACCCGGCCCAGGAAAGGCAGTTGGCGCAACTTGCGCTCGGACTCGGCGACCAGGGTGCTGTCGAGGGGTTGGCCCACCGCGACCAATAGCTCCCGGCGGATGGTCTCGGCCCGGGTGCGTGTGGGCCCCTGGATGGAGATCCCTTCGATGAGAGGTTGGGCTGCCTGGCAGGGCAGGGCCAGGTAGAGGGCCAGGAGGCAGACAAGGCGCATGGGGCTCAAGATGCAGGGCCGGGCAGGGGGGCGCAAGGGCGGTTGGCGTTGGCCCTCGGGCTTTGCGATTATAGAGGGCAGGACCTGACTCTTTAGCGGGAGGAACTGCCGATGATCCGCGACCTGAGCGACCTGCGGGTGGACGCCCTGATCCAGCGCCACCGGAACTACTGGTGGAACCAGGATAACCCCCTGGCCCCACGCCCCCTGTACCAGGTGGTCAAGGCCTATGCGATGTCCGACACCATCAATCCACACGAACTGGAGCCGCCCTCCTTGCTGGACCAGGAATCCTTCCGCAGCAGCATCGAGAAGATGTACGACGAGCATGGCCTGCTCAACGACGATCTTTTCCGCCTGGTGGGCACTGGCATCTCCAGCGAGGTGCTGGTGGGCTGCCACATCGCGGTGCGGGCCGGCACCCACTGGGCCGAGCCCTGTTTCACCGACTGGAATCAGCTGGACCACTACCGGGTGCAGGACACCATTTGGTACCAGCGCCTGCTCGAAAACACCCAACGGGCCGTGGAGGCGCTGGGTACCGAGAAATATCCATTCTGTTGTATGGCCTTCCGCGGCGCCGCTGACATGGCCGCGGCCATGCTCACGGCCGAGCGGCTCTGCGATGCGGTGCTCGATCACCCAGAAAAACTAAAAGAGCTGCTGGCGCACATCACCGACGTGACCATCGAAACCGCCGTGGCCCATGCCTCCCTGCTGCCCCGCCACCAGGGAGGGCAGTTCAACTCCTACGGGATCTGGACCCCAGGGCGGACAGTGACCTTCACCGTGGATGCGGCCACCTATTTCTCTCCCTCCTGTTATGAGGATGTTTTCCTGCCCTTTGATCAGCGCCTGTGTGCGGCGCTGGACACGCCCTTCGTGCATACCCACGCCTCGGCCAGGCAGCACTTCCCCGGCTGGCTGGAGATCTCCAACCTGGGCTTGCAGTGTGTCATCGATCAGGCCTACCTTCCGGAGGGTCTCAATCAGCCCATCGGCCCGCAATTGGCCGAGTTGTTAGTCGACTTCCAAACCATCCGCCGGCGCAAGTCCCTGATGATGTACGGGTATTGGGACGAGTCCACCCTCCAACTGGCCCTGGACCAGCTGCCCCCCGGGGGCTGCGCCATCCTCGGCATGGTCGAGGACCCGGCGGCCATCCGCCAGCAGTATATCCGCCCTGCCGCCTGAGCGAAGGAGAGTCTATGGCCCGCTTCGAACACATGAGAGGTCTTTTTGGCTTGCTGCCCACGCCCTACACCGAGGAGCTGGAGATCCACAGCAAAGACCTGCGGGCAGTAGCTGATTTTTGCTGCCGCAGCGGTCAGCACGGCATTGTCTGGCCAGTGATGGTGGGGGAATTCTACTTCCTCGGGGAGGAGGAGCGCATCCGCAACCTCGACGAGGTGTTGGCCGAGGTGAACGGCCGGCTGCCGGTGGTCTTCGGCTGCTCCGGGATCTCGCTGCCGCAGGTGGTCCACTTTGCCCGCGCTGCCGAGAAGGCCGGGGCCGACTCGGTGATCGCCATGGCCCCGGCCCGCACCAACCAGGCGGTGGCCATCGAGATGTACAAACGTATGGCCGAGGTGTACACAGGACCGATTATGGTGCAGAACGCCGACGGGTACGCCCCGCTCAAGGGCGAAGAGTTGGCCAAATTGGTCGAAGAAGTGCCCAGCATCGAGTACATTAAAGAAGAAAGGCAGCCCGGCCCCAAACACATCGCCGAGGTGAAGGGTATTCTGGGCGGCAAACTCAAGGCCATTTTCGGTGGGGCGGCCGGCAAGTTTTTGCCCGACGAGATGCGGCGCGGGGCCGACGGCTGTATGCCGGCCTGCGAGCTGGGGGATGTGCTGGCCCGCTTCACCGAGTTGTGGTGGGCCGGGAAGGAAGAGGAGGCCCGCGCCCTGCACCGCCGGCTCCTGCCCCTGCTGCTTTTGGAGACCCACCCCTTCATGCGGTACCTGCTCAAGCGGCGCGGGGTGTTCAGCTCCCTGGTTGAACGCGCTCCCTCCGGGGTGCAGACCCTGGACGCGGGGGACAAACGCGAGATCAGCAAGTTACTCGAGGGGCTCAGCGACGACATCGAGGTTTTTCCCTTCGGGCCCGAATAACGGGCGGGGATGATCCATCTCCAGTTTGCCCGGTTCCTGATCCCCCTGGCTTTGACCCTGATCGCCCAGGGTTTCAGCAGCCAGTTCCTCACCGGCGGCATGGCCCGCCTGCCCCAGGCCACCCAGGTGCTGGCCGCCTACGGGGTGGCCTGGGGCCTGGCTGATTTTTTGGCCAGTCCCCTCTCTCAGATCAACCAACTCAGCCTGGTGCTGGCCGCCAGCCATCCGGCGCGGCGGCAGATTCAGCGCTTTGCCCTGATGGGCGGAGCGTGCCTGGCGCTTTTACTTGCCTCCCTGGCCTTCACCCCCCTGGGGGACTGGGTGATCTACCGGGGGCACGGACTGAACGCCGAGGTGGGCCAGTCCGTCCAGCGGGCCCTGTTCTGGTTGGTGCCCATCCCCATCTGCGAAGGAATCAACCGCAGTCTGGCCGGACTGCTGATGCGGGCCCGGCGCACCGAGGTGATCAGCTACGCCACCCTGGCCAGCATTGGGGCCAGCATCGCGGCGGTCTTCGCCCTGCTGCCTACCGGCCTGGTGCGAGAAGAGCCGATGAGTCTGCCCTTGCTGGTCGCCTATACCGGCATCACCGTGTACATGGGGGTGCTCTTCTGGGGGTATAGACGGTGGGTTGCTCCCGGATTGGCGCCGGAGGGCGAAGCGCCCGCCCTGGACTACCTGTTCCGTTTCTTCTGGCCCCTGGCCCTGGTCATGGCCATTCAGGGTCTGAGCCGTCCTCTGATCAACTTCTTTGTGGCGCGCGGGCCAGAAGGGCAGGAATCCCTGGCGGTCCTGGCGGTGGTCTATTCCCTGGCGCATCTGCCCTATGGCTGGGTCAACGAGGTGCGCAGCCTGGCGCCGGCTTTTCAGGGCGAGCCGGGGAGTCTCTATCATGTCCGTCGCTTCGCCGCCGGCTGCGGGCTGCTTTCCTTTTCGATCATGGTGCTCGCCTTCTGGTCCCCCTTGCGCGGCTTCATCCTGGGGCATATGCTGGGATTGGACCCGGTGCTGGCGGGGCGTTGCCAGTGGCCGCTCTTTCTCTTTTCCTTCTTTCCCCTGGCCGTGGCCCTGCGCGCTTATTTTCACGGGGTAGCCCTGATCGAACACCGCACCCGGGCCCTGGCACCCAGCGCCCCGGCCCGTATCGGCATCATCTGGGTGGTAATGATGATCCTGCCGGCGAGTGTGCCGGGCGCCACGGGCGGAATAGCTGCCTTGTTGAGCGGTTTTGTGCTGGAAGCAGCCGTGGTGTGGTGGGGGGTGAGAGGAGGAGCTTACCTTGCCAAATGGAGGAGAGCTACATGAAAACCTGGGGCGTGGTCTGGCCGGCTGCCGGTCAGGTGGAGATCGAGGAGCGGGAGCTGCCTGAGCCCGGAACCGGTGAACTGCTCTTAGAAGCTGAGCACACCCTCATCAGCCCGGGCACCGAGCGGGCCTTTCTGCTGAACCTGCCCAACACCTCGGGCAAGTACCCCCAGCGGCCGGGGTACAATTTTGCCGGGAGAGTGGTGGAAGTGGGGCCACAGGTGGAGGGTTTCAGCCCCGGGCAGCGGGTGGTGGCCTCCGGCCCCCATGCCGCCCACGCCCTGGTGCGGGCCGGGCTGGTCTGCGCCCTTCCCGATCAGGTGCCCAATGAGTCGGCGGTGTTCTTCAACATGGGCACCATCGCCTTGCAGGGGGTGCGGCGGGCGCGCATCGAATTGGGGGAGGGGGTGGCGGTGATCGGCCAGGGTCTGGTGGGGTTGCTGGCGGTCAAGTTCGCCCGGCTGCAGGGCGCCGCGCCGTTGATCGCCGTCGATCCGGTGGAGAGCCGCCTGGCGCAGAGCCGCCGCTGCGGTGCGGATCTGGGGCTCACCCCGCTCCAGGCCCAGGAACTGGTGGAACTGCCGCCGGTGGTGATCGAGGCCACCGGGGCACCAGATCCCATCAACACCGCCTTCCAGTTGGCCCGGCCCGGGGGGCGGGTGGTGCTCCTGGCCAGCACCCGGGGCGAGACCCAGGTCAATTTCTACCGCGATGTACACCGCAAGGGATTGACCGTGTTGGGGGCCCACAACAACGCCCGGCCCGGACTGGAATCGCACCAGGGGGTGTGGACCTGGCTAGACGATTGCCGGGCGGTGCTGCGGCTGATGGAACTGGGACGCCTGGGGGTGGAGGAACTGATCACCCACCGGGTGCCGGCCAGGGAGGCGGCCAGGGCCTACGGTCTGCTCGCGGAATGGGACCCCGGTCTACTGGGGGTGGTGCTGGAGTGGAAGTGAAGACTTGCGGCCTAAGCTGCAATTGGTAAATTAGCTGCTGAATCTGTAGGGGTGCTTTTCCGCTGCGCAAGCAGCGGAGGCTGAGATCACACCCTCGGAACCTGATCTGGATAATGCCAGCGCAGGGAACGGATCGCGAGTGGGTCTTTGCCGCCCACTCCGCAGCTCGGGTATATCAACTGAGATTGCCGCCGTTCCCCTTCTGCTGGGGAACGTTTTTTTTTGCGCAAAGGAGCGTAAAATGCGTGCAATCCTGATGGTGCTCGTGCTGGCGGCAACGGTTCTGGCGCAGGGACCTTATTCCCTGCAAGGGGTGGTGAAAGACCAGCAGACTGGCGAAGTCCTGGCCGGCGTCAATCTCCGCCTCGAAGGCACCGGATTGGAGGCGGCCAGCGATGACCAGGGCCGTTTTGCCTTTCCAGCGGTAGGGGTGCCGACCCCGGTGCTCAGCGCCAGCCACGTGGGGTACCAGGTCTACAAGCAGCGGCTCGATCTATACCGCAATAAAACCTGGACCGTGGTTTTGCACTCCCGCCTGTTGCCCGGCCAGGAGGTGGTAGTCACCGCCGACCGGGCCCGGGAGCGGCAGACCCCTTCGGCCTTCTCTGACTTGGGCCGGTCCGCCATCGAAGCCCGGTATCAGTCCCAGGATATCCCCATGCTCTTGGGGGAGCTACCGGGGGTGTATTCCTATGCCGATGCCGGCAATGGCATGGGCTACAGCTACCTCAAGGTGCGGGGTTTCAACCAGGCGCGGGTAGGGGTAATGGTCAACGGGGTACCCCTCAACGACCCAGAAGACCACCAGGTATACTGGGTGGATTTGCCGGACCTGGCCTCCAGCCTGGAGGACATCCAGCTCCAGCGGGGGGTGACCAACTCCCTCTACGGGTCCAGTGCCTTTGGCGGGGCGGTGAATCTGGTGACCTCCACTCTGGCCCGAGAGCAGGGGGTTAGCGCCACCCTCGGCACGGGCAGTTATGGGACCCGGCGCTTCTCGCTGGCGATGAACTCGGGTCTGGTCGACAATGGTCTGGCCATCCATGCGCGTTTCTCGAAGATGGTGAGCGATGGGTACCGGGAGCGCTCCGGGGTGGATCAGTGGGCCTACTTCCTCAGCGCTGCCCGCTACGGCGAATACACCACCACCCAGATCAATGTGTACGGTGGTCCTGAGGTGGTGCAGGCCTCCTGGGACGCGGTGGCCGAGTCGGTGTTAAAGCAGGACCGGCGCGCCAATTTCACCCAGGACCAGGATCATTTCAGCCAGCCCCAGTACCAGTTGATCCACGAGTGGCAGGTCTCGCCGCGCCTGCGGCTGCACAACACCCTCTTCTATATCCACGGAGAGGGGTATTACGAGGGGTTCCGCGAAGGGAGCCGGCTCCTCGCCTTTGGTCTGCCGGCCATTCAGACCAGCGAGGCGGGACTCTTCGGGGCCGATTCGCTGAATTACTACCAGACCACTGAGCGTGATGGGGTGCCGGTGCTGGCCCGCGACAGCCAGGGGCGTTTCATCCTCGAGCGCACCGACCTGGTGCGGCGCAAGTGGGTGGACAAAGACCAGCTAGGTTGGCTGGGACGCCTAGAATGGCAACACGCCCGCGGACAATTCAGCGCCGGGGCCCAGGTATACGATTTCTCCAGCAAACACCAGGGCCGGGTGATGTGGGCTGCCGGGTTGCCCGGCGCGGTGGGCCCCCAACCTGTGTACTACGCGTATTGGGGGGCCCAGCGGGCTGGGGCCTGGTACCTGCGCGAACTCTACGACCTCAACGAGCGCCTCAAACTGACCGGGGAGGTCCAGGCCCAGTACAAGAATTATCGTTTTCACCACCAGCAGGCGGGGAACTTCAGCGGCGAGGAGCGCAACGCCTATGAAGTGGGGCACTTCTTCCTCAATCCGCGGCTGGGGCTCAATTACAACCTGAACGAGCAAGTGAATTTCTACGCCAGCGCGGCGCTGGCCAGGCAGGAGCCGGCCGATGTGGAGTACTACGATGCCTTTGCCGGTCCCGACGATCTGGGCGCCGATCCACTTTTTGCCCGCTCCGACACCCTGGTGCGGGGCGGCGTAGTCCAACAGGTGAATTGGCATGACCCGCTGATCAAGCCAGAAAAGGTGTTGGACTTCGAGTGGGGGGCCGGGTACCGGGCAGGGTGCCGAACCGCGAAACTCAACCTCTACTGGATGGACTTCCGCGACGAGATCATCCCCTACGGCCAGGTGGACGACGACAACGTACCGGTCCGGGGCAACGCCGACCGCACCGTACACCGGGGCGCCGAACTGGCGCTAGGCTGGCAGCTGGCCAAGAGTGTGACCTTGGACGGCAGTCTGGCCTTGAGCCAGAACTACTACGCCAAATTCAGCTCCCCGTACTGGGACGAGGCCGGCAATGTGGTAGTCTACGACTATAGCGGCAATACCATCCCGCTCTTTCCCGGCCGGCTGGCCAATGTGCGGCTGTCGTACCAGTGGGCGGATACCGGGCTGAGCCTGCAGGCCCAGCAGGTGGGCAAACAGTACCTGGACAACACCGAAAACGAAGCGCGCGCCATCGACGCCTATGGGGTGGTCAACGCCGGAGTGACGCAGCAGGTGGGTTGGGGAGGAGCCAAGGCCCAGGTGCAGCTGCACCTGAACAACCTGCTGGGAGCGGAGTACGAAACCTCCGGGTACTACTTCGGCGAGCGCTACCTGTATGCGGCTGCTGGTCGGAACTATTACCTGGGGCTCAAGCTGTCCTGGTGAGCGGTTGACACCCTCCGGCGGGCGGGTCTATTCTTGGGCACCTTCCAAAGGAGCCGCATGCATAAACCAAGACCCGCCCGGCCAGCAGAATTCGCCGAGGCCCTCGACTTCATCGACCGGGTATTCAGACCGGGTCAAAAGGGCCGCTTCATCCTGCAAAGCAACTATCCCCATGCGTACCGGCCCCAGTACGCCAAACGCATCCTGCTCTTGCGCGATCAGGGGCAGATTGTCGGTTGCCTGGCGGTCCACCCTCTGACCCTCCGCCTGGAGGAGGTGCGGCTGGTGGCGGGGGGGATCGGGGCCGTGGGCACCGATCCAGAGCGCAGGGGCCACGGGATCATGAGTATCCTGCTAGAGGAGGCCATTCACCGGATGCGGCGCGCTGGGTATCCCCTCTCGATCCTGTGGGGCGACCGCCAGCGCTACGGTTGGTTCGGTTGGGAAAGAGGTGGCACCCGCAACAACTTCACCCTCACCGCCCGGCAGTTGGGCGCTCCCACCGATGCCGAACGCCGCTTGCGCCTGGAACGTTTTGTCCCCGAGCTTTCCCTGTGCCGCCGGCTGCGCGCCCTGGAGCTGGACCACCCCTACGGCGTGGAACGGCCCCTGGGCGACATTCCCGACCTCTTCGTGCGGTTGGGCAAGCAGACCTGGATCTGCCGGGAAGGGAAGCGCCTTGCCTACCTGGTGCTCCAGCGAGAGGGACGCCAGCGCCGCGGACAGTACGAGCTGCTCGACGAAGCCGGCGGCGATGCAGAGCTGGGCCGCTCCATGCTCCGGGTACTGATGGCCCGCAGCGGGTTGTCCCGGCTCCAAGCCAGCGCCGGCCCCAACCCCGACCAGGTCGCCTTGCTCCTGCCGGGCAGTTCCTACTGGACCCGCGAGTGTTCCTGCATGATCAAGATTCTCGATCTGCAACTGCTCATCGACAAACTACAGCCCCTGCTCCGCCGTCGGGCCAGACAGGCAGGTGTCAGCGGCCGCTTCCACCTCAGGGCCCCGGGACACGAAGCCCTGCTCGACCTGGGGGCGGGCAAAACGCAGCGGATCGAGCTGGACGAACAGGAGCTGGTGGGGCTTTTCTTTGGGCTCCATCCCCTGGCCGAGCGCCTGGCAGGGGAGCGGGGCGTGGAACTCCTGGGACGCATCCTCCCTCTGCCCCTCTATATCCCGACGATCAATTATGTTTGAGTTCTGCTTGCCATTCTGCTGAGGCTTTTGTACCATTGTTGGTGATCCTTTTGCCTGTTTCCCTCTCTGACTGGGAGTTTGTCTATGAGCAAGAGCAAGTGGTTTTGCGCGGCAGTGGCCGGGGTGCTCAGCCTTGGTCTCGGACAGCCAGCAGGTGCTGATCTGTCGGCATACATCGGCACCATCGGCTTCGACAAAAGCGCCAACCTTGACCGCAGCATGGGACTGGGGCTGCGCTGGGGCAAGTCCAGCCGCATCATCGGCGGGGAAACCTCGCTCTTGTTGGCCCGGCCCACCCGCAAGGTGGAGAACACCACCGGCAGCAAAGAAACGGCCACGGCCCTCTTCTACGAAGGCCGGCTGATGGTCAATATCCCGCTGAAGCTTGTGGTGCCCTTTGCCAACGTGGGTTTTGGGCGTATCCTGCTCACCTCCACCGATGCCCCCCAGACCCAGATTCCAACCGACATCAATGGCGTACCCTTGCCCCTGACCCCCGAACAGCAGCAGCGGATCGAAACCGCCAATAAAGTTTTGAAAGCGGTTTCCAAATTGCAGCAAAATACGGCCTTCAGCTATGGCCTGGGTGCCCGCAAATCGCTCAACAGCCGTCTCGACCTGCGGGTGGACCTGCGCCAGTACGCGGTTTTCTCAGTCAAGGGAATCGTGACGCAAAAGCTCCAGGAAGAAGCCGCCGGGCAGGTTCAGGATCTGACGGGCATCGCGTTGCCTGTAGAAAAGAAGAAAACCGTACTCTACGAGGAGCTGAGCCTTGGGGTGAGTTTCCGCTTCTGAGGCCGGCAACTGTCGGTCCGGAGCCGGCGGCCGCCCTTAGGGCAAAAGGCCATGGAGAGCAGTCCTTCAACCAGCATCAAGTGGCTCAGGGAGCAGCTGATCCAGGCGCGCCGCGCCAAGGATTTCAAGCTGCTGGAGCAGGTAGAGGAGGGACTGCACGCCCTGGGGGAGTGCCGGTACCGCTGTTGTCTGCTGGACTACGAGCGCTGCGAGGCTGCCTACTACGTGCGGCTGCTCGGGTACGAACAGGGTAGGGTGAGGGCGGAAATCGAGTACCCGATCAATCCCGGTCTGAGTATAGTGCAGCTCTTGCCGCTCTCCCATCTGGCCGATTATCACGAGGCCAAGAGCTGGGACGAGGTGCACCGCATCTACACGGCCATCGCTCCGTACATCCACCAGAAGGCCGTGGCCCTGGAGCGGGAGGCCCGCTCGCGTTCCCCCGTGGAGGAGGTTCCGCGTTATGCCGAAAGCGAGCTGGTCCAGCTCGAGGCTTCCTGGTCGCGGTCGCGGATTGGCTGGTGCGCCGCCGGCGGGCTGGTATTGGCAGGGATCTTTTTATTTTTTTTCCTGAGGGTAGGCAATTGAATACTGCAGCCGAAGCGGCACCTAGCGAAGCTGATACCCAGCACAGGTGTAATTTTGTTCTCACCGATGGGACCACCTGCCCCGGCGAGGCCGAAGCGGAGGGAGAGCGGTGCTTCTGGCACCATCCCAAGGCGGCCAAAAACGGGGCGGATATCAAACAGCGCCTGGAGGAGTGGGCCCAAAGCGGCCGCTCCATGGAAGGCTTTGTCCTGCGCCAGGCATCCCTGGAGGGTGTTCGCCTTCACCGGGGCTATGATCTGCGGAGGGCCGATCTGTCGCGGGCCAATCTCCAGGGGGCCAGCCTGTTCAGCATCGACCTGCGGGGCGCTCAATTGCTCAAGGCGGATTTTTCCCGGGCCAATCTGAACCACGCCAAGCTGGCAGACGCCGATCTGCTGGGGACTGTGTTCGAGGGGACCAAGCTGGAAGAGGTCGTATGGGGCGAAGTGGTCCTGCAGGAAAAAAAAGCGCGCCTCGCCTCGGATCAGACCGTGGAAACCTTGCAGTTGTACAAAGAGGCCGAGGAAGTGTACCGGAATTTGAGGCGGACCTATGATTCCTCAGGCTATTTCCAGGATGCCGGCGGCTTCTTCCACCGCGAAATGGTCATGCGGCGCAAGCTCCTGCCCCGCTGGTCGGCCCAGCGCATCTGGTCCAAACTGGTGGACCTGATGTGCGGGTACGGAGAGCTTCCGCCCCGGGTGCTCCTCTTTTCCTTCCTGGTCGTCTTCGGCAGTGCGGCTCTGTACCTTTTGCTCGGGGTGAACGCGCCCGAAGGCCATGTGCGATTCGATGCCCAGGCGGGCGTCGTGGAGAACCTCTCCCGCTACTCTACCTGCCTGTACTACAGCGTGATAACCTTCTGCACCATTGGCTACGGCGACGTGCTCCCCCCCAAGGGTTTTGCCCGGCTCATCGCCGCCATCGAGGGTTTTGTCGGCGCCTTTGCCATAGCGCTCTTCATCGTGGTCTTCAGCAAGAAGATGACCCGTTCCTAAGCGGGTGTCCCCAACCACCATGCCTCCCGTCCTCCTGCTATTTTTGCTGGCCTGGCTGAGCGCACTGTCGGCCTCGCCCAGTTCCGCCCAGCCCGCCCGGGCCGCAGCACTCTTTTCCCAGGGGCTCGACTACCAGTTCGGCAAGGGCGGGCTCAAGGCCGATGAAAACCAGGCCCTGGAGCGGTACCTGCAGGCCATCAAGCAGGACCCAGACTTCTTCAAGCCCTTGTACAGTGCCGGTTATATCTACTACGAGCGCGGCGATCTGGGCAATGCCCGCAAGTACCTGGGCCTGGCCATCAGCGCGGCGCGGGGCAAGTCGGCCGCCGACGAAGCCATGGCCTCCACTGCCTACGGCAGTTGTTACCACCAGGAGGGCAAGTTCAAGGAGGCGGAGAAATGGCTGCGCGCCGCCGTGCGCCTGAATCCGGGCCTGGCCGAAGCCCATGTCAACCTGGTCAATTGCTACCTGGCCCAGGACCGGGTGGAGGAGGCGCGCAAAGCCATCACCGATGCCAAGGAACAGGCACCTCACCCGATCTACAAAAAGCTCGAAGCCCGCATCGCCGGCAACGAGGGCTGGGGCCGGGGCATACCGGAGACCATGCGGGTGCTGGGCATCGGTATGGGCCTCGGGCTCGTCGCGCTCCTGCTCTGGCGGCGCCAGCGTCGCCGCCGCTGATGCGGGTTGACCAGCCTGGTGCGCCAGTGTATCTTTGCAGCGTCTTGTCCAGGTGCCGGGAGCATCGCGCTCCCGGAGAATAGGGAAGGCGGTTGAAATCCGCCACGGCCCCGCCACTGTGACCGGCATTTAACTGCAGTTGGTCCGCCCCACTGGTCCCGTCGGGATTGGGAAGGGGCGGCACCGAGAGCGCCGGAAGTCAGGAGACCTGCCTGGATCGTCAGGGACGAAGTGCCCTCGTGGGAGAGGCCATGACCTGGATCTGGTGTGCGCCGATCTCACCTGAGATCGGTCTTTTTTTGCCATGATGTTGCTGGAGGTCGAAGGGATTTGGGTCGGTTACGGGTCGGACGAGGCGGTGGTCTTTGGGGTGGATCTGCAACTGGGGGAGGGGGACTTCCTCGGGCTCATCGGCCCCAACGGCTGCGGCAAAAGCACCCTGTTGCGGGCCGCGGCCGGGGTGCTGCCCCTGCGCCGGGGGCGGGTGCTCCTGGGTGGGTCTGACCTGCGGGCCAGTTCCCGGCGCGAATTGGCCCGGCAACTGGGCGTGGTTTCCCAGGATACCGTTTTCGCCGCCGGGTTCACGGTGCGGGAAATCGTGGCCATGGGCCGGCATCCGCACCTGGGTCCTTTCCAGCAACCGGGCCGCGAGGATGAGTGCCAGATTCACCAGGCCCTCGAGCAGACCGGCATCCTCCACCTGGCCGAGCGCGAGGCGCTGGCCCTTTCCGGGGGGGAAAAACAACGGGTGGCCATCGCCCGGGCCCTGGCTCAGTCGCCCCGCTTACTCCTACTCGACGAACCCACCAACCATCTGGACATCAATCATCAAGTCGAGGTTTTCGACCTGCTCCACGACCTCAACGAGGCACGGGGGTTGGCGATTCTGTGTGTCACCCACGACCTGAACCTGGCCGCCGAGTACTGCAGCACCATTGCCCTGCTCGAACAGGGACAGCTGCGGGCCTGCGGTTCTCCGGCCGAGGTGCTCACCGCCCCGCAACTGAGCGCCGCTTATGGCGTAGAGGTGCTGGTGGAGGAGGTGGGAGGCGTGCCGCGTATCTTCCCCGTCACCCGCCGGACCAGGCAGGGCCTGGCGGCAGGAGGAGTTAGATGAAACAGTGCTGGTGGTTGGGGCTGCTCTGGGCCGCGATGGCCTGGGGCCAGCCGGTGGTCGACGACCTGGGGGTGGGAGTGGAGCTGAAACAGCCGCCGTCCCGTCTGGTTTCGCTGGCCCCCAGCAACACCGAGTTGCTCTACGCCCTGGGCCTGGGCGACCGGGTGGTGGGGGTCACCGACTACTGTAACTATCCCCCCGAAGCCCAGCAGGTGGCCAAACTTGCCAGCTATTCCAGCCTGAGTCTAGAAAAAATCGTCGCCGTGCGCCCGGACCTGGTGCTGGCCGCGCGCGGCAACGACCTGGAGGGCATCGCCGGCCTCCGGGCAGCGGGAATTCCGGTGTTCTCCCTCGATATCCAGTCGGTGGAAGGTTTGATCGAAAGCACGGGCAGGGTGGGTCAGCTGGTGGGCGCCAGGGCGGCGGCCGGCCGCCTGCAGCAGGAGTGGCGGGCGCGGGTGGCGCGGGTGCGGGCGCGGGTGGACTCGTCCCAGGTGCGGCCCCGGGTGATGTGGGGTTTTTTCGGCGAGCCGGTGTACACCGCGGGGGCCGGCACGCTCATCGATGATTTGATCAACCTGGCCGGCGGGGTGAATG
>CAMAVQ010000052.1 GCA_945861755.1 Gemmatimonas phototrophica | reverse complement strand
TCCTTCCCATTGCCGTGGCCTATTGAAGGTCGCGGTCTTGTCCCTCCCGTGGAGATATTGAGATCCATGTCCTATAGACCGCCGAGAGATGATAATTCACAGAAACCTCGCTCCTGGGCACGGGCCTTGGAAGTGGTTGTCGGCGCACTGCTGCTAGTAAGTCAAGCCGTTCAGCCGGTGGAAGGGGAGGTGAGGCAGTGGAGTATTGGAGATGGAGGCTTGTCCTGGGAATCGCAGAAGCTTTCGGCAACGGCGATTGGTTTTGGCACTCCAGGGGCGATTCAGCTCCTGAGTTTCAAATCCGATCAGGATATTATCCCGCAGTTGCAGTGGGACGATGGCTTTCCTTCGGGCTATGTCGCAGAGCAGTCGCAGGCGCGGATCTGGGACAATATCTCGCTGAAGGAGCCAAACCTGCCCATCGTGGATGGGGTTGATACCAGTTCCACCGGAAACCGGTTCAAACGATTTGGGGTTTCCCAACAAGGTACGAGTATATTCTTCGACCTGGGCACCCGGTTCCCAGTGAACAAAATCGCCTTTTTCCCCCGCCAGACGGGTCAGGATGATCAGGGCCGCCCGTACCGGGACGACTATATCCGGGGCTATGAGATCTCTGTCAATGGTGGCAAGAGCTTCAATCAGGAAGACGCGCCGATCTTCTCTCTGCTGAAGCGCGAGGAGTTCACCGCCAAGGACTACACGGAGATCCTTTTCCCGCTGCAATTCGTTCGTTATATCCGCCTGGAAATAACCTCTGCCAATCCCTTTGAAATCGCCGAATTTCAGGTGTCTGGAACCGGCTTTGCCCCGCGTGGCCTCTACCGCTCCAAGGTGGTAGATCTGGGGGAGACGGCCAACTTCAGCCGGCTCGCGTGGGAGCTCGAGATGCTGCGGCAGGAGGGCGACAGCCTGGCGGTGGTGCCGGCAGCAGACGCCGGGGTGTCGGTGCGGATGCGCACCGGAGTGGACAGCACCGCCTTGGTCTATTACAAATACACCAACTTGTTCACCGGGGAGCGCACCGAGGTCTCGGAAAGCGTATACCGCAAGCTGGATGAACAGTTGCAGGGGCCGGTTGGCGATGACGTGACCAATTGGAGTTCCTGGTCCGCACCTTTTCTCACCTCCGGGCGACAGATCGATTTGCCTAGTCCGCGCCGCTACTTCCAGTTCGAGATCGCCGTGGAGAGCCGGGCCATTCTAGATGGAGTGCGGGTCAAATCCCTGGCCGTTGAACACTCCATCCCTCCCCTGGCCCAACAGTTGATCGGTGAGATATCGCAGCTAGACACCCCGCAACCAGTGGGTAACGTGCCCATCGTGCCGGCCGGGGTGAAGTCCACCTTTGCCTGTGATGTCATCGCCGATGTCGTCGGAACGGATGTCGGGTTTGATGGGCTGCAGATCTCTATGCCGGGGAACCCCCACTTTGTGGAGTTCCTCCTCGGCAACCCGCTAGCGAGTGTCACCCCCGATAGCATCGAGGAAAACCCTGGCAGCCTGAAGGTCTTCTTCCCTTCGAATCGGGTCGAGTCTAGAGCCTCGGGTACCATGCGGGTGGTCTTCGAGACCGAAATATTCGTGCAGGGGACTTTTTTCCAGGCAGAGGCGTTTGATATCCAAGGCAACGATCTGCCGCAGCGGGTGTTGCCCGGGGACGCCAACCCCGAGGTGTCGACCAATGCGCTGCGGGTGTTGACCTCGGCGGAGTCCGCCAGGGATCTCTTGTCCATGTTCGCAATTTCCCCGCAGGTGATCACGCCCAATCAGGACGGCCTCAACGACCGGGCGGGTATCGCCTATACCCTGGTACAACTGGTCCGGCCCGTTAGCGTCGAGGCGATGGTCTATGACCTGGCCGGCCGGCCGGTGAGGGCCCTCTTTTCCGAGGCCGAAGGTAGCGGCTCATATACCTGGTACTGGGATGGCCGTGACGATGACAGAAAACTGCTGCCGGTTGGGATATATCTAATTAGACTAGAGGCAAAGACCGAACGGGGAAGTTTCGTACGGACAAGGAGTATCGGGGTGGTGTATTGAAAGCGAAACAGGGTTTTTCACCTGCCGCCGCGGAGGTCGTCCAGTGAAAAAGCGCCTGGAGTTCCATAGGTGGTCTCTGTTGTTTGCCGTGTTGTCAGTCGCCGACGCAAGTGGCCAAAGTGTATACAAGGTGAACCAGAAGGCCCAGTGGGGAGAGTGGAAATTTCCCATGGGAGCCGTTGAATTGAAGGACGATGGTTCGATCACGCCGGTGAGATTCGAGCAGCCTTTCAACGCGGCGCCTAGTGCGCCCCAGTTCAGCCATAAACTGAAGCAGGCGGGTGTGGTACAGGGAGGCGTATGGCGGGTCGGTTCGAATCCAACCAGGGCGCTCAACATCATCGATGGCGATCCCGAGACCTTCTGGAAGCCCGACCCGGCAGATCCCTTGGACAAGTGGTGGCTCGAAATAGACTTGGGCCGGGTGGTAGCGGTCAAGGAGGTTCGCTTGCATTTCCCCGATAAGGAAGGGGCGCGCCCCCTGAGGGGGTTCAGGGTTTTTGGTGCGGATGGCAAGCTGGCCTCCGAAACCGAGGATATCTTCTCCTTCCAATTCATCGGCGGGACGACCAAGTGGAATGAGCAGACCACCATGAGCTATCCGGTGGCGTTCGGCGAAACGACCAAAGCCGTCTTGCGCTGGGGAGAGACTCAAGCCGGTGAAGATACCTCCACGGCCTTCGCCCCGGTCCAGTACCTGCGAATCGTCGTCGATGCCAAGAGCCCGGATGCGGCGCTCGCAGAAGTGGAGGTCATCAGTTTTGGCGAGAACATCGCCCCGGGCACGCTGGCACGCGGCGGGTTCATCGACGATCGGGGCAAGGGGCGCACCGCCGGCATGGTGGATGGCGATATGAATTCTTTTTGGGAGGAACTGGATGCCACGGCCAGTGCTACGGACCGCACCCAGTGGAATTGGGATCTAGGGGCGGTGTATTGGATAAACCGGGTAGTCTTCGCCGCCTTCCAGCTGCATACCACCTGGTACCCCCCTAGGATCTTGGCGCACCGTCTGCTGGGCTCGGATGGCAGATTGAATCCCTCAGGGGACCTCGACTTTGACTTGCTCTTCGACTTTCCCGATCAGCGGACCTGGTCCAATCCCGAGCCCCTCACCTATTTCTTCTCTCCCTATCTGAAGTTGCGCAACCTGTTCATGCTCTTTCCCGCCGGCGAAAGCGGAGCAATAGCCGAGGCTTTCGTCTACCCGGTTGGCTACGTCGCCCAAGTGGACCTGACCTCGGGTTACATCGAGATCAGCAATAGGCCGAAGGTGCTTGAGACCTTGAACTGGGAGGTGGATCTGCCCCCGGGCACCCGGGTGCAAGCGCAGACTCGTTCGGGGAATACCCTGGTAGAACGCGCTGTTTATCGCCACAAGAACGGGACCGAGGTCAGCAAGGAGAAGTACGATGGGTTGATCAAGGCGCTCAAGGGCCCCATAGACAAGGTTATCGTACCCGGAGACGACTGGAGCGGGTGGAGCAATGTGTACGGGTTTTCTGGGCAGGCTTTTCTCTCCCCTAGTCCGCGGCGGTATGTGCAGTTCAAGGTGTTCGTGGGTTCGGATCAACCGGAGACGGCGGCGACACTGAAATCGCTTTCCCTTGCCTATACGGATGCCTTTCTGTCGGGTGCCGCAGGTGAGGTCTACCCCAAAGAGGCCAAGCCAGGGGTGTTGCAGACGTTCTCCTACCACCTCCACCCACAATTCGGATCTGGGGACCCTGGGTTCAACCGCATCCTGATAGAAACGCCCTCCCAGGTGGCGCCGGACAGCCTGGTGGTCAGAGTGGGCGGCGCCCTGGTCCAGCCAGCGGCCGTGCGGGCTTTTCCCGATTCCTTCATCGTCGAACTGCCCCAGTTGGTTCGCCAGGATTCCGTGGAGGTCGAATTCCAGACCACTCCGCTGACCAATCCCTACCTGGTCAAAGCCTCGGTAGGCAAGACCCAGCAACCCGCGTTGTGGCAGTTGGCTGATCCAACCGGCCGGTTCGCCACTACGGTCTTTTTGCCCCAGGCAGTGGAGGCCACGCGTTGGCTCGCTAATCTTCCATCCCAGCCGCTGGTTTTTACGCCCAATAACGATGGGATAAGGGACCAGGCAGAGATCCGCTTCTCAGTCCTAAAGGTGGTTGTGCAGCCCACCGTGCGTATTTACCGGCTGGATGGCAAGCTGGTTCAGGAATTGGAAGGACACCGCGACTCAGGTCAGTTCTGGAGTTACAACTGGTCTGGGAGGGATCAAAGCGGGGTACTGGTTCCTCCCGGTGTCTACGTGTGCCAGATAGGGCTCGAAACACAAGCAGGGGGGGAGACCTTGTCGCGTACTATCAGTGTGGTCTATTGAGGAGGGATTTATGCCCTTGGTGATCGGGAGAGCGGTTTTTATTTTCGCGGCAATAATAGTGAGTTGCGCCACGTTCGGAGTAGAGTCTGCCTTGGCCCAGTCGACGACCGGGTACCGTCCCGTTGAGGAGCCGGGGCTCAACGGCGTGCGTAATACTCCAGGGGCAATGGCCCCGAATCTGCGGAAGTGGTACCTGCCCCAGAACCTCTACTACGAATATCAGTGGCGCGGGTGGGAGTACAGCAACTATGCCCGGGATACCTACCAAAAATACGTGGATATCCTGCTCGAAGGGTCGCGTTATTACGACCCCTTTGGCAATTATATCGCCCGGGGGTGGGCGATCTACGACTGGACAGAGAACAATCCGCAGCGGCAAGGCAGTGGCATATTCAAGAGCCCCAAATACAGCAGTTGGTTCAGCAACCTGATCATCTCCTCAGCAAAGAAGGGTCAGTTTTTCACCTCGCTGGCGATCAGTGATGCGATTCGCACCACCATGACCCCCCTCACCTTCTCCAAGCCCACCTTCAATGGCCTCCAGTGGGACTTCCTTTCAAACAAGTACGCGGTGACTTTGCTGGCCTCGCGGCTCAACGCTCCTGGACTCCCGGCACGGCAGGAGTCAGAGGCTCCCTCGCTCATCGAGAGTACCACTAGGTTGATGGGCGCTAGAGGGGTGGCGCAGGTCGGGGATTTCGCGCAGGTGGGGGCTACTTGGATTAGTGCTGCCAATACCCGCAGCGACCTCTCCCTGGGCGACAACTCCCTCAAAGGCGTGTTGACTACCCCGCAGAACACCGGCAATGTCGAGACCGTGACCCTTCGCATTTCCGACGACTCTCCGGAGACGCCGGATACCGGGGCTCTGCTCTTTTTCGACAGGGTGATCATCGACGGCGAGGTCCATCCAGAGATCCTTCCCATCATCAGGGGAGGGGTGCGGAACGGCGGCAGCCTGGAGGCCAACGGGGGTGATGTCATCGAACTGATCTACGATATCAGAAACAGCTTCCGACCCACAGAAAAGGTGCCGACTTTCCAACAGATAACGAAGCTGGAATTCGAACTGATCGCAGCCAATGACTACCGCATCGACGCCACTTCCAATCGCCAGACCGATCTGCTGGGCGATCAGGTTTTCTTGCCCGTCGCCCAGGCCCGGAATGAGATTACCGACGGGTCAAATCAGCAGTTTATCCGCTTTGAATACGGCCTGCCCACATCCAATCAGGTGCTGGGCTTGGATCTGCAGGTGAGCAATCTGGCGGGATTCGATCTGCGCTCCGAGTATGTGGCGAACCGGCGCTACCGGCGTTTCCCCAATCAGAATTTCGGCAATCTCGGCGCGGCCGGCGAGCGGTCTGAGGCGGCCTACGTCACGGCCTCTTATGTCCACTATCCCTGGTTTGGTTATGGCGAGGCCTTCACCATGGACCCAGAGTACAGTACCTCGGCGTTTATGGGCAATAGTGTAGGCGTCATCGACTACAACAACCCGCGCCAGAATCTCTTCGAGTTTGTGGATGACAACGACGACCAGGATCGTTATCCCGATTGGTCGCGCGCCGGCCAACAAGGCGGGGGAATCGGGGTTTCGAGCGGCGCGGTTGGTGAGGATCTCCAGGTCTTTCCCGGCCTCGACGAGAACAACGACTTTGTCTCGGATTTCAACCAGAACCGGAACAACCGGCCGGATTATGCCGAACCCTTTTTGCGTTACGCCGTGGATGAGCCGCAGTTCCTGTTCGGGATGGACATGAATAACAACACCATCATCGACCGTTTCGAGGATGATCGGGAACCAGACTACCCCTACGCTCGGGATCATCGGGGGTACAATTTCTACGGCGGCCTCAAACTCAGCGAGGACATCCAATTCACGGCCGGCCAACTGCGGGAAAGACAGCTCAGCAGCGACCGCAAGAGCCATTTGCTCTATGGCTTGTTGGCCGCAGAATGGAACCTTCCTGGGCTTGAACTATCCCTTTTCGAACATGCCAAGAAAGTCAAGGACGATATTCCTGAAAATCGAGTGGTATGGGTCGACCCCAGGGGCAAGACGGACTTTACCGATCCCCTGGATGCCCAGGACACCTTCATCAACACCCTGTACCTCGAGGGTAAGTACTCCCGGGTCCGCAACCTGCACATCACCGGAAAATTCAAGTACGAGAGATATTTCCAGCAGGGTGAACAGGCAGATCTGAAGAGAGACCATTCCTTTGTTGGTTTGATCAACAAGGCGGACTATACGGCAGCCATAGGGAAAAATCTCATCTTCTGGCCCAAGTGGAAAAGCACCTTCCATTACGAGGTTCCCAGTGCCAAGTCGCTCGACACCACCCGTAATCTCGAGGAGGTCTTGTTCCTGGTCACCAGGTACACCCTAATCTCTGGCACGACGTGGTTTGAGGCGGGGGTCGAGTTCAGCCGTTTCGACAACTTGAAGGAGAGCCCGACCACTCCGCAGATAGGGTTCGTGGACGATTTTCGCAGCCTGGTTTACTCGGTCCTGTTCTCCAATACCTCAGCGTACCAGGGCTACCAGCTGACGCTCAACAGTGGGCTGCAACTCGAACGCAAGAAGTTCAAGGAGGATAGCAATAAAGGATCAATGGTCTTCTTGCGGATATTTGCCGGCACAGGTACGCAATAAATCAGCCGCACCTAAACACGTAGAAAGGAGGTGAGCGCTGCGGACAAGTGAGTAGCTCCTCTCGGTTTTTTTTACCTCACCTTTCTCAGGAGTTCAGCGATGCAGAGGAAACAAAGCTTTCTGTGGGGAGGTGCGCTTGTTCTTGCTTTGAGCAGCGCTGCCTTGGCCCATGTAGGCATAACGGTCTACTGCCCTCAGGTGCCCGACCCCTCGGCGATCAAGATAGACGGCAAGGACAATGACTGGGGCTGGCTCGACCCGAGTTTTGTCACCACCCCCGCGGAGAGTTTCACTGCCGGGGGCGAGATCGTAGCGAAATCGGATTACGACTTTGCGTACAAGACCGGGTGGACCCCGTTGCCAGACAACCGCTTCTACTTCTTCATGCGCGTTCAGGACGATACCCTGATCCGGCACGAGGACGAGCCGAAGCGGGCCTGGAACGACGACTGTATCCAGATCACCTTTGACGCCGACCATTCGGGAGGAGATTTCCTGGGTGAAAATCTAGACCAGGTGCATAACGCCACCCGGTTTCATATACGGGTCCTGCCCAAGCCGAACGAGGAGGTGGTCTTCAACAGCATGACCGAGTACATCGATATGCCCTCGCTCAGGTGGACCGAGGACATGTTTGAGGGCAAGCCCACGGGCCCGGAATCCATCGAGGTCGCCTGGACCTTGCTGCCGGCCGGGGCTGCCGATCTGTCGACCAATGTCAGTTATACCTTCGAGGCAGCTTTTGCCTTTTATGATCTCTACGGCCCGACCAAGGCCGAGTCCAGGCGGCATATCTTCACTGCCGACCAGGTCACCCACGTGGGCGTGCGCGCTTTGGATGCCGATGGCTGCAATGCTGACGGGAACTGCGGGGCCAAGCACCAGTTTTATCCCCTAGGCAGCAGCACGGGTCAGGATCAGAAGGGCGACCAGATGCCAGATTATTACATGCTACCTGGAGAAGGCGGGACTGCCGTGGAGAGTGTTACCTGGGGCAGAATCAAGAGCCATTTGGACCAGGAAGTGCGTTGAGCGGTAGCTAGTGAGGTCAGAGAGGAGGGTGCAGAGAATCTGCCCCTCCTCTTTGCTTCAATCCTCGAATTGCAGGGCGGATGCCAATGAAAAGGCTCGTTTACACGTTGCCAGGGGTTGTGCTCCTGTTGCTTTGCAGTTGCGACACCAAGTTGGGCTATCGGCATTTCGCCGGCCCCATTTTGCCGGCTTCTGGGGCGACGGGAGAAATGGAGTATGTGGTTGGGGATGATCGCAGCATTACCTTTCTCAGGGACCGCCTGGAGGTTACCCTGGTGCCCTTGACTGCGGAGGTGTTGAATCGACAATTCTCGACTGAGTCGACCACACCGAAGGGCTTCCGCCAGCCCAACCCCTATGCCATCGCGCACAATCCCTATACCTATGGCGACTGGAAACCGCCAGGAGAAGAACAGGCGCCAGAACGCTTCACCGTCTTCCTGCTGAGAGTGAAGAACTACGCCTATCCAAAGGTGAAGATAGATCCGGCCAATACCGCCATCATCGCTCCCAATGGACGGTCTTACCAGACGCTCAGCCTTGCCGCCCTTGTCGAGTACTACTTGCCCTATGCCGTCGCCTATGCAGGCAATTCCCGCGCCAAAGTCACTGCGCGGCGAGATCTATTGCGCAAGACCCTTTACGATGCGGACTTCGTGTTCAGCGGCCAGGAAAAGGAAGGGTACCTCGTTTTCCCAGCCCTTGATCGCGATATCGCCGAATTTGAGGTGCGCATCAATGAGATGACCCTTCGTTTCGACTACAAGGGTGAGCCAGTTGATAAGGTTGATATCCCCTACAAGTTTCGGCGCGAGGTCTATACGGCCCGCAGGCCTCGCACTAACCTGCGATAGGATTTGAGTTGATGAATTGGTTGGTGGGGGTTTGGGTCGTGCTGCAACTGGCTTGCGCCACCGGGGAGCAGCCGCAGGAAGTAGTAGCCAAAGTTGGCAACCAGGAGATCCGGGGAGAGGAGTTGCTCCGTTTCGCAGCCGAGGTGCCGGCTCTGCTTCGCTCGGAAAAGGTGGGGGTCGAGGAACTCGAAGAATATTTGAATTCAATAATCGATATGGAGTTGATGCTCCTCGAAGCAAGCTCCAGAGGGTTGGACCAGACGCCCGAACAATTGGAAAAGTGGGAGGGGGAGCGCAAAAGAAAACTGATCGCGGTTTTTCTCCAGAAGCACCTCCAGGATAAGAGCAACCCTTCTCAGGGGGAATTGTTGCAGCAGTTCAAGGAGAGTAAGTGGAGCCGCATGTTGAAGCTGGCCCATATCCGGGTGAAGACTGAGGAGGAGGGCCGGCAGGTGAGTGCCCAGCTTGCGGGGGGGCGGGTCTTCGAGGAGGTGGCCAGGGAGCGCTCGACCGACCGAAACACCGCGGCAAATGCAGGTCTGATCGATACCTATTTCGGAAGGGGCAACCTCGACGAGTTGGGCCTGCCGGTGGAGCTTGCGGAGCATATCTTTAGTTTGAAAGTCGGAGAATACGGAGGGCCTTTTCTCCTGCGAAGCGGGTACGAGGTGTTCAAGGTGGTGGATGAGCGCCCGGCTCCTTCAAGCTATGCCCTCGTTTTCGCACAAACCACCCTCCTTGAGACCCTCAACGCCCGACGGCAGAAGGTATGGCTAGAGCTGAAAGGGAAATTCGATGCCCAGCCAGACCAAGAAGGCCTCGAGTTCTTCTTGGAAAAGGTGGCTGCCGCAAAGGGAGACAGCCTGCACGTTGACGATCGGGAGGCGGAGCGCGCCTTGAGCAAGTACCGAGGGGGGCAGGTCACCGTCAGGGACTTCCTCGATGCCTACCAACAGGTGGCAGCTCCGAATCGTGTCAAGCTCGACAGCAGTGGGGTGGCAAAATTCGTGGAAAACCATCTCCTGCCGGAGGCCCTGATGTACCGGAGTGCCCTAGAGGAGGGCCTCGAACAGGACTCTACCGTGACTGCCTGGGCGAAGGTCAGAAAAAAGGCGTTTCTGATCGAAGCCCTGAAAGAACGAGAAGTTGAAAGTCAAATCGACACGGGTGAATCGGCTTTGCGCCAATATTATCAGGCCCACCAAGGGCGTTTCATGCTGCTTGCGGAGATCTATTTTGTGGAGGTCCTGACCAAGACCGAGGCAGAGGCCAAACGTGTGATCCAGCGCATCCAGCGCGGCGAGGATATGGGACACCTGGCCGAGAAACACAGCATCAGGCCAGGGGGGGCTAAGACCAAAGGCGAATTTCACATGCATCCCTTTGAGCGCCAGCGGTACATGGAGCTATACGATGCGGCGGACAAAGCCGAGATCGGCAAGCTGCAGGGACCGGTGCGGACGGCGGAGGGATATTCAGTGTTCAAGGTGTTGGCAAAACTGCCGGCGCGGCCCGAGCCCTTTGAACAGGCGAGCACCAAGGTGAAATACTGGCTGCGAGAAGAAGAAGAAAAGCGCCTTTTCGAAGCCCTGCTCGCCAGGCTGCGGGAGCAGTACCGCCCCGAGATTGTCGTGTTTAGAGACCGCCTTGCCAAGATGGTAAATGCAGAAGCTGGTACCTAATGGATGGCTTCTTGCCGCAGGAGTGTTGCTGGTTCTAGCTGGCTGCGGGAAGGGACGGGAAGAAAAAGCGCAGGCTGCGGCCAGGCAGTTGGCCGAGGTAGGGCGATATTCCGAGGCAATCGTTGCCTGCCAGCGCCTCCTGGAAGATGATCCAGACCAGGCGGAAACCCACTTGCTCCTGGGCACCCTGCTGATGAAGCAGGGCCAGTTCAAACTGGCGGCTCAGCAATGCGAGCAGGCATGGCGCCTGGCCCCGGACAATGCCGAAGCGTGCCTGGCATTGGGGGATGTGTACGTGCGGCAGCGCCGCAACGACGAGGCTGCCGCGATCTATCACAAGGCGATAGCCCTTTCGCCGGACCAAGCAGGACCTTACCGCAAGCTCGCCATCGCCTACCTAGATCAATTCCGCTATTCCGAAGCCGTGGAAGCCTTGAAACAGGCGCTGGAGCGCGAACCAGAGCACGCACCCACCCATTACAGTCTGGGGTTGGTCTATGAGCGCCAGGCGGAATACGATTCGGCGAAGGTCGAACTCGAACGGGCCACCGCGCTCGATACCGCCTATGCTTTGGCATATTACCACCTGGGAGATATCCATATAGGGCTTGGGCACCCTCAGGAAGCCGAGGCCAGCCTCAGAGCTGCGTTGCGCTACCGGCCTGCGTACGCAGAGCCCTACACCAGTTTGGGACAGGTGTTCCTAGAACAGGGGCTAAATGCAGAAGCGGAAGAGGCGTTCAAGCAGGCCATTGCCCTTGACCCCGTTGCCCCGGAGGCCTACCACCGCCTGGGGGGCTTGTATCTAAGGATAGGGAAGGCGGCCCTCGGTCAGCAGTTGCTGGCGGTATTTGAACGTCTCAGGGCGGTAGGCGAAGAGATCACCCGGCAGCGCTATATTCTGGCCAACTTCCCCGACGATGCTGACGCGCATTACAACCTGGGGGTCCTTTACGCCAGGCAGGGCCGTTACCAGGAGGCAGCCGGGGAGTACCACCAAGCCCTGGCCATCTTTCCCGAGGATGCGAGCGCGCGCAACAATCTGGCGAATATCCTCCTCAAAGAGCAGCGGGTTGCCGAGGCAGTCCGGGAATACGAAACCCTTCTGGCCACCAATCCGCGTTACGCCCAAGGGTACAGCAACCTGGGCACCGCATACCTAATGATGAAGGACGTGGGGCGGGCAACCCAAGCCTTCCAAAAGGCGGTCCGCTTAGCACCCGAAAATGCGGAGGCTCACTACAACCTAGCGATGCTGTATCTCAGAGGAGGAATGCAGGCGGAAGGGGAAAGAGAGCTGGAAACCTACAAGAGTCTGACCACCACGGCACCTGACACGGTGCAGAAAACGCCCTGAAGGACACCCCGCGATGATCATCGACTGTCACACCCATGCCTGGGATTACTGGCCCTACGAGCCCCCGGTTCCCGACCCCACCAGCCGGGGCCGGGTCGAGCAGTTACTATGGGAGATGGACCGCAACAAGGTGGACAAGGCAGTGCTGGTCTGCGCCCGCATCGAGCACAACCCCCACAACAACGACTACGGGTACGCCTGCGTCCAAGCGCATCCGGACCGACTGTTGATGTTCGCCGATGTGGATTGCGCGTGGAGCGAGACCTACCATACGCCGGGGGCTGCCGGTCGGTTGGAAGAGGCGGCCCGGAAGTACCAGCTCAAGGGGTACACCCACTACCTGAAAAGCGACTACGACTGGTTCGCCTCGTCGGTTGGACTCGCCTTCTTCGAGAAGACCGCAGAGCTGGGGCTGATCTCCAGTCTGGCGCTGGGTGCGGAATGGCATCCGGCGTTGCGCGAATTGGCCCGGCGCTTCCCCTCCGTGGTATTTCTCCTCCACCATATGGCCGGGACCAGGGCTGCCGAAGCGCCTTCTTATCCAAGCTTGCAGCAGGTGCTCAAATCGGCGGCTATCCCCAATATTCACATCAAGCTCTCTGGTTTTCACTATGTCTCGCAGGTGTCGTGGGATTACCCTTACTCGGACACCCTGTGGATGGTGCGCGCCCTCTATGAGCACTTCGGCCCGCAACGGCTGTGCTGGGCCTCGGATTACCCGCCGGTGTTGGGGTCCATGACCTACCAGCAATCTCTCGAGGTGGTGCGCAAGCACTGCTCGTTTATCCCTGGCCACGACCAGGAAATGATCCTGGGTGGCAACATGCAGCGCCTGCTAGGCCTTTAGAAAGGACGATCAATGGCACGGAGTTTTCACCTCGGTTACTCCACCCTTACCTGGGGTCCGACCCCGGATCTGGACCGGGTGCTGGGCACCATCGCTGCTGCCGGGTGGGAGGGAGTTGAGTTTATCGGCCTTTCCTTCGACTGGCTGGGGACTACCGGTCGGGTGCGGAAGCTTTTGGAGAAACACGGCCTAGCGCCGGTATGTGTGTTCGGCAGCGTGAGCTTGGGAGGAGACGCGGAATCGACGTTGGAAAAGCAGCGACGCATCATCGAATACGCCGCTGAGCTTGGTTGCCCGGTGTATTGTTTCCTGGGCGGCAGCCGGGTAGGCCTGCGCCTGCCCACCGAGGACGAATACCAACAACTGGCCGAACAGTCGGAGCAACTCATCGACTTCGCGACCCCTTTTGGTTTGACCGTCGCCTACCACGCCCACCCGCGGTGCACGATCGAGAGCGAGGCCGAACAGGACCTGCTGCTCGCCCGAGCTGACCGGCTCAAAGTGTGCGTGGATGTGTCGGTGGCCGGGTTGATGGGCGAGGATGCGTTGGCCCAGTTGCGCAAGTACCGCCATCGCCTTGGTTACGTACATATGAAGGATTGCGGGCCGGGGAAGTTCTGTTTGATGGGCAAGGGCATCGCCGGTCTGGATTTTGGCAAGATCCGCGAGACTCTCAACGAGATCGAGTACCGGGGTTGGGTGATGGGCGAGTTGTCTAGCTACGCGGATACCGCCGCAGACGAGTCGTGTCGCGCCAACCGAGAATTTCTGCGCTCAGTCGGTTACTAAATAGGGGTAAAGGAGAATGGCAATGGAGAAGATTCCTCTTTGTGTCATCGGCTGCGGTGGTATGGGACACCGCCACATACTGGCTTACCGGGAGCTGGAGAACAGCGGCATTGGCAACATTGAGATTGTGGCGGTATGCGATAACAATCCCAAGAACGCCGACCTGGGCGCGCGCGAGGTGGAGCGCCTCTTCGGCAAAAAACCGATGATGTTCACCGATCTGGACAAGGCCCTGGCCTGTTCGGAGATCGCCGCCGTTGATGTGGTCACCGACCCTTCCTTTCACCATAGTGTCGCCGTGCCGGCGTTGCAGGCTGGCAAACACGCCATCGTCGAGAAGCCCCTGGGTCTGACCGTGCGGGCCTGCCAGGCCATGATTGAGGCCGCGCGCCAGAACAACGTGGTGCTTGCCACCGCGGAGAATCTTCGCCGCGATCCGCCCAACCGCCTGGCGCGCAGTATCCTCGACCACGGCCTGCTGGACACCCCCTATCTGATGATCCACAACGCTTTGGGCGGGGACGACCAGATTATCATCACTCCCTGGCGTCATCTCAAGCTAAAGGGGGCCATCGGCCTCGATATGGCCGTGCACTATACCGATATCATCCAGTACTATATGGGCGAGTTCGACCAGATCTACGGGCGGGGCCTGATCGTCGAACCGGTGCGCCGGAAACCGGTGAACCACGGCCTGGACCTGGAGTCCTATCGCGAGCGCTACAAGACCTTTCCCGAAACCCTTGAGGCCACGGGTGAGGATTCGGTCATCGCCCTGTACAAGATGAAATCCGGGGCCATGGTCCAAATGTCCTATGTGGCCGGAGGGCGCGGCAGCAGCACCTTTGAGCGCAGCGTCCATGGCCGCAAGGCCGCCATGTGGGCGCCTGGAGACCGCAATGGCCGGCCGGTGGTCTTGAAGCTGGACGGCAAGGAGTTGAAGGGCGCGGAGATTCTGCCGCTCCTGCCCAACTTCCAGATGAGCGAGATCACCCAGCGCCTCTTCGCCGAGCGCCAGGTCGAGTATCAATTGCCCTTCCCCCCTGTCGATGCCAAACACATGGCCATCGAGTTTCACGATTTCGGCGAGGCCATCCTCAAAGGGGGCAAGCCCGAGGTGGACGGGTACCTGGGCATGACCGCAGTGGCCGCGATTCTGGGCGCCTATGAGTCCATCCTCGCCGGCCGAGAAGTGAGTATGGCCGAGTTGTTGTCGGGTGAGGTGCGGGCGTACCAGGAGGAGATCGACGATGCCCTCGGTCTCTGAGGAGGTGGGGCGATGAACGCTCGACCGAAAGTACTGCTGGCCTGCAACCCCCATGTGCGCGAGCGCTACCTGGACCCGGCCGACATCGAGCGCCTGGAGCGCTTTGCCGATTGGGACTGGTTTTCGTGCGAAGGGGGGGGGATCTATGACACCAATACCGACCTGCAAATCGCGGCTGAGCTGGGCCGTCGCCTGGGCGAGGTGGACGGGCTGGTACTCTGCCACGGCTGTCCCACCATCGACGGGGCACTCCTGGATCAGGCGCCCCGATTGCGGATTATCGGCGAGTTGGAGGGGGACCGTTTTGCCAGCCGCATCGAGGTGGAGGCCGCTTGGGCACGGCAGATCCGCACGGTGGATACCACTAATGGTTCCTCCTATCCGGTCTCCGAGTGGGCCCTGGCATTGATCCTCATCGCCCTGCGCAACGCCGGCTCCCATTTCCGCCGGATGATCGCCGGCCAGACCCATCATCCGCCGCACGACGATCCTGGTTTCATCCATGGAGATCTGACCGGCAAGCGGGTGGGGCTGATCGGCTGCGGCCATATTGGCAGGCGGCTGATCAAGTTTCTGCGGCCCTTCGAGGTGGAGATCTGGGTCTGCGATCCCTATCTGCCCAGGGAGATGGCGGATGCGGTGGGTTTTTTGCAGACCTCGCTGGACAAGGTGATGTCTGAATGCGATGCGGTAGTATGCCTGGCGCCCCTGACCCCGGGGACCCGCCGCATGATCGGGCAGCGCGAGCTGGACCTGATCCGGCCGGGGGCCGTGCTGGTGAATGTCTCGCGCGGGGCGATCATCGATCCGGACGCCTTGATCGCGCGGCTGAAGCGGGGGGACATCGTCGCTGGTCTGGATGTCTTCGACCCGGAGCCGGTTCCCCCCGACAGCGAGATCCTCCAACTGCCCAATGTTTTTCTCAGCCCACATATCGCCGGGGTCACGGCCCAGAGTTATCCTCGCTTTTTCAAACTGATGGTCGACGAGTTGGACCGCTTCTTCCACGGTCACCAGACCTTATTCGACCTGACGTCTCGCACCCTGGCCAACCGCCGGGGCAGCGAGCCCATCTGAGATAAGGAGTGCAGGTTGGATAAATTGCTCCCCACCGAACTCATCGGCAGTTATGCCCTGCCCGGCTGGCTCTGGGCCTTTTCAGAGCGATTGGAGCATCACCTCGACCTGGGAGAGACGGAGATCCGCGAGGCGTTGGAGGATGCGGTGCGCATCGCGCTCTTGGACCAGCAAGAGGCGGGCATAGATATTGTCACCGACGGCGAGATGCGCCGACGCGACTTCATCCAGAACTTTTATGGCCTGATGAGCGGACTCAACAAAATCCCGCCGGCCAGAGTCCTGGGGGCTGCCGGGTACGACCAGAATCCCCGCTACGAGGTGTTGGGCAAGGTGGAAGCCCCCGGGGGGCTGGGCATTGTCGAAGAACTCCTCTACCTCAAGACCCGCACCGACAAACCCTTCAAGATCTGTGTGCCCGGTCCCATCACCCTGTCCCTGCCGCTGATCATCAAGGGTGGGTACCAGGACCGCGAGGGCCTGCTGGCCGACATGATCCAGTTGGTCAACGCCGAGATGAAGGCGCTGGTCGCGGCTGGTGCCACCTACCTTCAGGTGGACGAGCCGCGTTACGCCACTTCACACGCCGATGCCAAGCGGCTGGTGGAGGTCTTCAACCAGACCCGCGCCGGGGTTGAGGCCCAGGTGGGGTTACACATCTGCTTCGGCAACTTTAAGGGGCGGTCCCGCGACCGCCGGGACTACGCCTACATCGTTTCCAGTCTCGAAGAAGCCCGCTGTGACCAGCTCAATCTAGAATTTGCCAACCGGGAATTCGCCCAGATCGAGTTGTTGGCCCAACTACCTCCCCACTTCCGGGTGGGGGTCGGAGTCATCGACGTCAAATCCTACTATGTCGAGACGCCCGCAGAGGTGGCCGCGCACCTGCGTCTGGCTGCCAAGTACTGTCCCCCCGAGCGGCTGGTCGTCACTCCTGACTGCGGCTTCAACCACTGCCCGCGCCACGTGGCCCTGGGCAAGATGAAGGCTATGGTGGATGGGGCAGAAATGGTGCGGCGGGAATTAACCGGCACCTGAGATGTCTCTCCCAGCGCTCTGTCTGACGCTCCTGGCACTCGCCGCGTCGATGGTGAGAGGCGAAGGACCCCAATTTGTCGAGGTGTCCGCCAGTGCGGGCATCTCCTTTTGCCACCAAAACGGCGCCAAAGGGGATAAAGAGCCGGTCGAAACCATGGGATCAGGGGTCGCCTTTTTCGATTACAACAACGACGGCCTGCTCGACCTCTACTTCGTCAACAGTGTCGGGCCGGCAAACCTCTACCGCAACCTCGGCCAGGGCCATTTTGCCGAGCAGGCCAGCCAGGCCGGGGTCGCCAACTCTGGATACGGCATGGGAGGATTTCCCGCCGACTACGACAACGACGGCGACGCCGATCTGTACCTGACCTGTTATGGGCCGAACATTCTCTACCGCAATGAGGGGAAGGGGTTTTTCGTCGATGCCACCCTGAGGGCGAAAGTGGGGAACCCAGGGTTGAGCACGGGGGCGGCCTTCGCCGACTATGATCTGGACGGGGACCTAGACCTGTACGTCGCCAATTATGCCGAATATCGTCTGGAGCTGAACCAGGTTTGCACCCGTGCCAAGGGCATCCGGGTCTATTGCGGTCCCGAAGCGTACCAGCCGACTCCGGATGTGTTCTACCGCAACGACGGGGAGGGCAGATTTGCGGACATTACCGGTGCAGTGGGGCTCCTACCCCGGGCAGCCAAGGAGCTGGGGGCAGTGTTCACCGACTACGACCAAGATGGCGATCCGGATCTCTATGTGGCCGGCGACCGCACCGGAAATCTGCTCTACCGCAACGAGGGCAAGCGTTTTGTCGAGGTTGGACAGATGGCCGGGGTAACCTACAACGACGCGGGCAAGGCCTTGGCCGGCATGGGAGTGGCTGCCGGCGACTACGATGGGGATGGGTGGTTCGACCTCTTTGTCACCAATTACCAGTGGGAGACCAACAGTCTTTACAAAAATCTAGGCAATGGGTTTTTCTCCTATACGACCTTCGGTGCCGGCCTGGGGCTATCCACGCTCACTTTCCTCAAGTGGGGTACCTTTTTCTGCGACTACGACAACGACGGTGATCAGGATCTCTTTGTGGCTAACGGCCACCTGGACGACAATGTAGAGCAGTTCGACAAAGTGACCTACGCCCAGCAGAACCAGTTGTTCAGAAATGACGGCAACGGGCGCTTTACGGACGTGAGAGATTTGAGCGGACCGGGCATGCTGATCAAACAGGTGAGCCGGGGCGCGGCGTGGGGGGATTACGACAGCGATGGCGATCAGGACTTCGCTGTGGCCAACAACAACCAACCGGCGGCCCTGTTGCGCAATGACGGGGGCAACCAGGGCCACTGGATCGGGCTCAAATTGGTGGGCGCCGCCGGAACGGGTCCGGGAAAGAAGCGCGACAACCGAGATGCGATTGGGGCCCGGGTGGAGGTGAGGGCCGGTGGCCGGCGGCAGGTGGACGAGGTCAGGAGCGGGTCCAGCTATCTGTCGCAGAGCGATCTGCAGCTGCATTTCGGCCTGGGGGGGGCGACCCAGGTCGATCAGGTGGAGATCCGCTGGCCAAGCGGAGATATCCAGCGTCTGGCAAACCTGCCGGCGGATCAGGTGGTGCTGGTGCGCCAGTCCGGCGTTCCACAACGATGATCGGTGGCAGGAGGAATCACCCAAACCAGCAGGAGGCGGACGATGTGGCAGAGCTTTAAGGTAAAGGTGGAACCCTTGACCCCCGAATCCTTTGCGCCTTTCGGCCAGGTGATCGAGACCTTTGAGGAACGCAAGCCAGAGGTGCGAAAGGGCGGGTACACCCAGAACGCGTACACCGTCACCGCGGCCTTACCCAAGGAAGCCGATCCGCAGAAGGTCTCGCTGGTCGGCGGGTGGCAGCGGGCGCATTTTGCCTTTCACACCGACGCTGGCCAGTCCTTTTACCCCAGCCGGCACCAGCCGACGGTGTTCCTGGTCGGGCCAGTGAAGCCGACGCTGGAAGCGGGGGATCTGCGCGCCTTCTACTCTGATGGAAGCCTGGGCGTCTGCCTGGCGATAGAGGTCTGGCACACCATGCCTGTCTGCATCGAGGGCGAGGAAGTCTATCAGACCACGAGGGGGGATCAGGATTACAAGGCGCACTCAGTGGAGGTGGACTTCGATCTGGAACAGGGCCTGGCCATCGACCTGGACGAGGCGAGTCTGGAGGCCTGCAGGAAGCGGCCCTTGCGCCGGCTCGGGTTCCAGATGAAGATCAAGCAGGAGCGGATCGCCGAGTACAAGCTCAACCACAGCCGTATCCCGTCAGAGGTGCTGGAGGCCCTGCGGCGCAGCGGCTGGCACAACTACACCCTCTTCATGCGGGAGGACGGGTACGTCTTTGGGTACTTCGAGAGCCCCCACGACTTCAAGACCGCCATGGAGAAGTTTTCCAGCGAGATGAAGAAGGTTCCCAGCGAGAAGGGCGCTGGCGGGGGGGGCATGACCGAATCGCCGGACCCTTCCCGCCCCGACCAGTGGATTGTCGAGCTGGAGGACGTCTTCTACCTCGCATGAGCTGCTAGCCCACCAGCCCTGTCCAGACTTTGACCCCCCGGGCCCTAGTCGCCGGTCTGTTCCTCGCCTTCGCGGTGGGGGCGGCGGGACCTTATTGTACCCTCTATCTGCAAGGATCGAACGCGGGCGACGTATTCTACACCAGTCCGCTAGCCCACCTGCTCTTCATCGCCTTAGTCGTCCTGGTCAATGGGGTCCTGAAGGTGTTGCGGCAGGCCTGGGCCCTGACCCGGAGCGAGCTGGTGGCGGTCTACGTGTTGATGACCCTGGCCAACTCGACCCACACCCTGGCCTACTATTGGGTGGCGATGCTGGCCGGCCCTTTCTACTACGCGACGCCCGAGAACGGCTGGGCCGCGTTGATCCAGCCGCACATCCCCGCGTGGCTGGCACCTGCCGACCTGGCCGGCATACGGCTCTTTTTTGAAGGGGCACAGGCCGGGGGCCAGGTCCCCTGGCAGGTGTGGGTGATGCCGCTGCTTGGGTGGCTGCCCCTCTTCGTTGCTCTGCACGCCGGCAGCCTTTGCCTGATGGTGATTCTCCGGCGGCAGTGGGCGGAGCGGGAGCGAATCAGCTACCCTTTGATCCAGGTGCCCCTGGCCATGCTCAACGACGGGCCCGGTGGCGAGTCGCTCTTCCGCAGCGGGGTGATGTGGGCCGGGTTTGCCCTGCCCGTGGTGGTGGGGTCGCTGCAGGGGCTCCACAGCTACTACTCGTTTGTCCCGGTGCTGGAGCTGAGCACCTCCATCCCCCTGCTCCGCAACGCGGTCGAACTGCCATTAACCCTGAGTTTTGCTACCCTGGGTTTTTTCTTCCTGGCCAAACGGGAAGTGACCTTTGGCCTGTGGGTCTTCTTCCTGTTCAACACCGCCCAAAAGGCGGTTTATCACCTTTTGGGGGCAGGGGGTGCACGGGAGCCGGCGGTGAGTGTGTGGAGCTACGATCTGCCCAGCCTGGTGCACCAGAGCATGGGCGCAATGATCATGCTGGTGCTGGGTGGACTCTGGGTGGGCCGCGAACACCTGAAGCAGGTGGTGCGCAAGGCCTTCAGGGGCGATGCTGGGGTGGACGACCGCGACGAGGTGATCGGGTATCGCGGGGCCGTCTGCGGTTTGGTTGGGAGCGCGGTGGTCCTGGTGTTATGGCTGTGGGGTACGGGCATTCCCCTGGCTGGTGTACTGGTTTTTATGTTTTTTGTCTTCATCGTCTTTGTGGCCCTCACCCAGGTGATTGTCGAGGGCGGCGTGGCGGTGCTTTATCCGCCCCTGGTCGCTCCGGATGCCGCGATCTCGGCGCTGGGCACCTCGGTATTCGGCGCATCGGGGTTGGTGGGCATGGTGTTCACCCGGGTGTGGGCCAACGATGTGCTCAACTTCGCCATGCCCCACTGCGCCAACGGCCTGAAATTGGGCGAGCAGGTGGAGGGGAAGAGGCAGTGGCTGTTCTGGGGCATGCTGGCCGGGATGTTGGCCGGCTTGGCGGGAGCGCTGTGGATGCTGCTGCATCTGGCGTATACGTACGGGGCGATCAATCTGCGGCCCGCCCACTTCATCTGGCTGCCCGAGTACGTGTTCGACTACGCGGCAGCCCGGATCAGCGAGCCCACCGGACCGAGCTGGTGGGGGTGGGTTCACACCGGGATCGGGGCCGGAGTGATGGTGCTGCTCTTGCTGGCACGCCGGCAGTGGAGTTGGTGGCCGCTGCATCCCCTGGGATACCCGATCAGTTCGGTGTTCTCCTGGATGTCCTTCAACGCCTTCCTGGCCTGGCTGATCAAGGGCATCGTCCTGCGCTACGGCGGGGTGCGACTCTACCAGATGGTGCGGCCCTTTTTCCTGGGGTTGATCATCGGGCAGTTCGTCGTCTTCGGGATCTTCTGGATCATCGACAGTTTCACTGGCATGGTGGGCAACAGCGTTTTGATATGAGGAGAAAAGCGATGGAGAAAATCAGGTTTGGCCTAGTGGGTTGCGGTGGCATGGGCACCCGGCACCTGCACGGGTTGCGGGAGCTGGCGCAGACGCCCTTTGGTAATGTCGAGCTGGTGGCGGTGTGCGACCTGCGTCCCCAGCATGCGGAGCTGGCCGCTGCCGAGGCCGAGCGCCTGCTGGGCCGCAGGCCGGCGGTCTATACCGACCTGGAGGCGATGCGCCACGGCGAGCCCGACCTGGCGGCGGTGGACGTGGTGACCGATCCTTCGACCCACCACACCGTCGTCTGCCAGGCCCTGGACCAGGGGCTGCATGTGCTGGTGGAGAAGCCGATGGCGGTCACGGTGCGGGCCTGCCGGCAGATGCTGGAGACCGCCAGGCGCAAAGGACTACTGCTCTCGGTGGCGGAGAATTTCCGGCGCGACCCCTCGGCCCGGCTGGTCCATCACCTGGTGGGGCAAGGGGCCATCGGCACCCCGTACATGGGCCTCTTCCACTCGCTCAGCCCTGGAAACACCATCTTCATCACCCCCTGGAGGCATCACAAGGAACGGGGTGGGGCGCTGCTCGACATGGGGGTACACTTCACCCACATGATCCGCTATCAGTTGGGCCAGATCGCCGAGGTCCACGCTTCGGCCAGGCTCGTCGAACCAGTGCGCGTGAAACCCAAACAGGCGGTCTGGTCCTACGAGTTCTACCGCGCCCAGTACCAGGAGATGGTGGAGGAGGTCCAGGCCACGGCTGAGGACACCTCCCTGGCCATGTTCAGGATGGAGAGCGGCGCCACGGTGAGCTGGATGGTCGGTTTGGGGGGCCACGGCAGTTGCCACCGCGAACTCATCCTGGGCGATAGGGGAAGCATAGAAGGGTTCGGAACCCGCGGCGGCAGGGTCAGCCTGAAGCGGGTCGGCCAGGACGAGTTGAGCCAGGAAGCGCTCCTGGCGCAGACCCCCGGTTTTGCCTTAGACCCCCTGACCGCACAGCTCTTTCCCACTGGGGTGACCGCCACCGACCCAGCGGTGGATCTGAAATTGATCGCCATCGAGTTACACGAGCTGGCCGAGGCGATCTCGACCAGAGGCAAGGTGGAGGTGGACGCCGAATGGGGGCTGAAGGACGTGGCGGCTCTCTATGCGATCTTCGAGTCGTCCAAGGCGGGCCGCCCGGTGAGGATGGCGGAGGTGGAAAGCGGCCAGGTCTGCGAGTACCAGGCCGAGATCGATGCGGCCCTGGGCATCGCCTAGACCAGCCTCAGGGCTTTGGCGACCTGGGGATGGTGGTCATCAGCTGGCTGTCGATCTTTTTCCAGTAGGGCGGGGCGTCATCCCGGATGGCCTTCCATTCGGGATGGGCGCGGATGTGTTTCCAGGCTGCATTGCGCTCTTCTTCGCTCTGCCAGCGGATCATCCACACTACATTGGTGGTCGTTCCCTGGGCGATCTCCGGCGGGATGGCGGTCTGATGCCAGAAACCCACCACGTCGAGCTTGAAGCGGTCGAGTAGCAGGGGGAAGGCGGTGTCATTGGCCCACTTGAGGTAGGCCTCCATCATGGCGGGGTCGATGTCGTACATCCGCAGTTCATAGATCACGGCGGCACCACCTTTAGGTGTCGGGAATGAGGACTCAGCGGAAGCGGGGCATCACCTCGCGGGCAAAAAGCTCCAAGCCGCCGGCTTCGGGGGCGTCCATAAACCAGAGCATGAAGTGGGCGATATCCCGCTGACTATAGGCCTCCACCTGGGCGGCGACCTGGTCCGGGGTGCCGATCAGGAAGGACTCGGTTAGGGAGGGCGGGAGCTGGTCAGTGCGACCCTGGGCAAAGGCGGCGAGATCTTCAGCTGGCGGGGAGGTGCTGCGGGCCAGGATCTGGCTCAGACTGCGGCGCAGACCGGCCAAGTCCGGGGCGATGAGGATCTGGGTCTCGAAGCTCTTTTCGATGTCCTTAAGACTGCGGCCCGCCCGCTGGCAGGCCGCCCCCAGGGCCTGGAGCCGGCGGTCCAGTTCGGGCAGGGAGACCGGGGTGGTGTTCCAGCCCTGGGCCCGGCGGGCGCATAGGTCGAGCATCAGGGGGTGGGCTTCTCCCAGCCACACCGGAGGGTGGGGTTGCTGCACCGGGCCAGGTTTGCACCAGGCTTGCTCCAGCTGGTAGTACCGTCCCCGGAAATCCAGGGGTTCCGCCGCCTGCCACAGCGCGATGGTCAGTTCCAGGGCCTCCTCCATGCGGGCGATCCGTTCTTCGGCTGCCTCATCCCAGGGCAAGCCATAGGCGCAATGTTCGCGGCGGTTGTTGCCGCAATCGAAGAAGTGGATGAGCCGGCCCCCGGAAAGCTGGTCGAGGGTGGCGGTCATCTTAGCGGTCATCGAGGGGTGGCGCATGGGGTTGGAGTAGTGGATGATGCCCAACCGGGCTTGCTCGGTGCAGCCGGCCAGGGCCGCCAGGGTGGTCCACCCTTCGAGGATGGCCTCGTCCTTGCCCAGCATCAGGTGGTCGGCCACCCACAGCGAGTCGTACCCCAATACGTCGGCTTGCCTGGCCATGGCCAGGGTGGTGGCCGCGTCCAGTTCGGCGTAATTTGGAGTGCGGAAAAAAGCATTGCCTGGAACCGCGAAGATGGGGAGGCAAAAGCCGAATTGGATGTGCATTTCTAGTCTCCATGTTCAGGAAGTACCGTTTAGGATAGTACTGCCATGCCACGGTGTCAATGCTCCGCGCCCCTTTCCCTGCCCAGAACTTCCCAACGTGCCCTGTGCTAAGCACAAAGAGAATATGAGTGAGATCGCTTGGGTGACAGAACCATGAACCAGGCGCCCTCCAGGTCTCTGTGCCTGGCCCTGGCCCTGGTGTGCGGGTCGGTGATCGGTGCGGAGATCGTCTTGACCCGGCTCTTTTCTTTTTTGCTCTACTACCACTACACCTTTCTGGTCCTCTCTGGCGCGATCTGCGGGTTGGGCATCGGCGCGGTGCTGGGGGCGCGCCTCTCCGGCAGGCAAGCGCTAAGCCTCTTGGCTTTTGGCCAGGCGCTGGGACTCTGGCTGGTTGTGGCCTTTGCCGCCTGGCTGCCGCGCGCTGGGACCCTGTGGCTACTGGGGGTAGCGGCTTTGCCCTTTGTGATGGCCGGCGCCTTCCTTTCCCTGGTTTTTCGCGCCCACACCGGGCATAGCCAGCGGCTCTACTTCTACGACCTCAGCGGCGCGGCCCTGGCGACCCTGGGGATCATTCCCTGCCTGCAGTGGTTTGGTGGGGTGGACGGGCTGCTGGCCTGCGGGCTGCTGGCCGCAATGGCAGGAGGGCTGGTGGCCCCGGTTCGCCGGTGGGGTGTGGTTGGGGCGGGGTTCTTTTTTTTGGTTTTCGCAGCGCAGCGCGGCCTGGGGCTGGTGCAGCTCGATCTTGCAGCGCTGGGACAGGCGGCGGACAAGCCGATGTTCAAGGCGCTCAGTTCGCTGACCGAGCGAGGGAAAATAGTGCAGACCCGCTGGAGCGCCTATGCCCGCACTGACCTGGTGGACCGCACCAGCGAGACCGGGTTGAATTTCTACACCGATGGCGGGGCGGGCTCCTATATGTTTCGCTTTGAGGGGGATTTCCGCCGACTCTTTTTTCTGCGCCAGGAGACCGCCCTCTTCCCCTACTACTTTGCGCCCCGACGCCGGGCGTTGATCCTGGGGCCAGGAGGCGGG
>CAMAVQ010000051.1 GCA_945861755.1 Gemmatimonas phototrophica | reverse complement strand
CTCCTCAGCAAATGCCGTGACCAGGCAAGGGTTGGGCGAAGAGAGCGCAGCGAACGAAGCCGGCAAACCGGTGTTAGCCGCAGTAGGCATCTGCGGGCTTGCCATAAAATCAGGTGGCCGGCTGCCATAAAACGGAAGACTGCGAACTGAACAACCCATTTTTCGGCACAACCGTACCCTTGCCTCAGTATCTCATCCTCGTCGTTGAACAAGGACTTCCCAAAGGTGTTTCTCGTTGCGATACCGAGCCGTAGTTCTCTCCTCAAGATTCACCACCTCCCAACCGACTCTGAACAACCGCACTATCGATTCCCGGTCGAAAAATCGCTTGAGGGTCCCTTGTACAAGATATAAGCCTGGCTCTACCTCTGGATTCCCCACTGCCCCGAAATTTACATCGTTGATCGAGTTGAGCCGGACCAACAAGAAACCATTTTGGCGAAGGCAGCGCCTTACGTCCTGTACAATACCCTCCGTCTCGTGCCACCGGAAGTAATGGAGTGATAGATTCGCTATGATCCCCTGAAAAGCTTCCGAGGAAAACGGTAACCCTTCTCGGATATCTCCTAGGAGCAACCGCCTGGGTGAAAGCGACTGTTGTGCAGTCCTCAACGCTTCAATAGAGAAATCGAGAGAAACCACCTCAAAGCCATGCGCTGCCAATGTACGCGTATCACTCCCAACACCACATCCAAGATCCAAGGTGATTTGTCCTTGGCTGATGGAAAGTGATTCAACCCCTTGGTCAAGCCACGGATCAGGTTCCGGCTGCACCCCCTTAGCACGCATGCCTGCATACCGCGAATCCCAGACAAGTTGCGAATCAGTTACTTGGCTCGTATCCATGCTGGCCATCTGTGATCTTGCAGTGGGTTTTTGCCTATTGCGGCTAACTATTTCATTTGCGTAGGGGTTCTATAATTCTGCCAACCAGGCCTGTTTTGCGAAGCACTCGAACTTACAAACCCGCAACATCTTAGCCCTCCTAAGCACGCATTATTTACTTACATGGCTGATTAGACGAACTACCCTCCCTCACTTCCCCTTTCTGTCTCACGGACAATCCCTCAACCGGACTCTGGATACGCCCCAGGTCGCGCCGGCTCACATGGGTATAGATCTGGGTGGTTTTGGGGCTGCTGTGACCCAGCAATTCCTGAATATACCTCAGGTCTGTACCATTCTCAAGTAAATGTGTCGCAAAGGAATGGCGCAGGGTATGGCTAGTCACTTGGGCCCCTAAGCCCGTCTTTTTTCTCACCTGGACAACGACCTGCTGGACTGACCGCTCGGTCAGGTGTCGGCCAGGCTGGGCACCGGAGAAAAGCCATTTCTGTGGTTGATACTCCCGCCTATAGGCCCGCACTAATTGTTGGGCCAGGGTCGAATACAGGGTGTAACGGTCCTTGTCTCCCTTACCGCTCCTCACCCTGATCAGGCCTCGCCCCTCGTCCAGATCATCGACTTGCAGCCGCACCACCTCCCCTACCCGCAGGCCGGCAGAGTACATCAACACCAGTAGTGTTTGGTGCTTGAGGTTACCCACTGCATTCAGGATGTTCTCGGTAGCGTTCCGGCTCATCACCGCCGGCAGGCGGCGCCCCCTGCGTGGGCGCGGCAGATCGTCCAGCAGTTGCGGGCGTTTGATCACCCACTCAAAAAGGAGCTTGATGGCGCTGATGGTCTGATTTTGAAACGAGGCGGAGATCTCCTCCCGCTCTACCAAGCGCAGCAGATAGGTGCGGATCTCTTCGGTGGTGAGTTGGGAGTAATCCTTTTTGAAGGACTCCAAGAAGCGGCGAACCGCCCCCTGGTATACCTTGCAGGTCTTGGGGCTGTAGCGGCGCAGGTGGAGTTCCTGGGAAAAACGATCGAGGAGTGCTGTTCTCCTCCACACTTTTTCAAGTGCTGCGATCGCCGGATCGATCACCACCCTATCTGGACCGAACTTGTCGATCAAGGCTTTCAGTGCTTCTGGGTCAGAGGACACCTTCCAGTACTTTTCCTCCCTCTGCCAACGACACCCGGGAAAGACTTGGTGAAGGTGCGCGATGATATCCTGGTGGTAACCGGCTGGGTAGATCCGCCAGCTCCCCGACTCCCCAATCCTCAGAGTGATCTTAGGAAGTGAATTCACCGGGGGGAGTATGGACGCTGTTTGTCTCTTGTTCATGCCCTTCCTCCTGTTCAGACGTACCAAACAAGAGCAAGGAACAAACTCTATGCCAGAACGGGGGAACACCCCACAGAGCAGAAAACAGCAGCGGGACACCACGAGAGTCGAAGGGAGATGTTACACCGAAGAAACAACAATGCCCCCTGCACCACACAGGTTACAGGGGACCACTTCGCGCTTAAAAGAAGAATAATCAGTATTTCAGGTGTTCCGCGGGCACTCGGTTCCACTTGGCCGGCTCGGCATCGCCGGTATATAAGGGGACCAGCGGTTCCACGATCTTGCCGGCCTCCCCTTCCCACCAATCGGGTGGGTTGAGTGGCTTCTTGCGGGCGATGAAGGCCCGCAGCACCTCGGGCAGGTTTTCGTAGTCGGGGTAGTACCACAGGGTCAGCAGCGAGCGCCGCTGATTGGTCTGGTTGGCGTGGGCCGCGTGTAACAGGCGTGCATCCCCCACCACCAGGTCACCGGCCTTCACCGGCACATCGATCTCCTGGGCATGGTGGGAGAAGATGGGCGAATCCAGCGGCGCCTCGTAGGTCTCCTCGCTGTGGGCCGGCGGCAACTTCTCGTGCAAGTCCACCCTTCGTGCATGGGAACCGGGGATGAGCCGCAGACAGCCGTTCTCCCGAGTGGTATCGGTCAGATAGTACATCAGGAAGGCCTGCAGCAGATGCGGATCGGCGCTGCGGGCATGGTCCCAGGCCCACCAGTCCTGGTGCCAGTACAGGGGCGGACCATAAGGCGGCTTGCTGAGCAGATAACCGCTCCACCACTTGGGATCGTCGTAACCCAGGGATGCCAACGCCTCCAGGGTTTTGGGCCAGGCGAAGAGTCGGGCGAAAACCGGGTCCTGGTAGGCCAGATTGATATTGCTGCCCTGGTAGCGGAACTTGTGCGTGTGTTCGGGGGGTTCCGCGTCCAGCAGCCCATCGGTGACGCGAATCAACTCGCCGAGGATATCCCGGTCGAGGAGAGCGGGGAAATGACAAAAGCCCTGGGTGAGCAGTTGTTCCTGTCGTGTAATGTCGCTCATGGCGCAGTTCCTCTCTGAAATTTCCAGCTCTTCAGCCGCGCGATGGCTCACTCATGGTCTGCCGGGCCTGGCGCGAGAGTTCGGCGATGTGGCTGTCGTTGGCCATCACCTGCTCCAGGTGGCGCTGCCGCTCTGGGCCAGCGCTGCCGATCATCACCTCGCTGTAGGCGCGGTCCACCCAGAAGCGGGAAAAGCCCTTGAGGTAGTCCCGCAGGTCCTGGAGCTTCTCCTCTGGATAACGCTGGGCCAGGTTGATGGTAAACATCCGGCGGCGGGCACTGCCCCCAAAGGCGGCGTGTTTGGTATTGTGGTTGAAGCAGACAATGTCACCGGGCTGGGTCTCCAGGGCCATGGCCGGAACCTCTCGTCCATACACGGCCCACAACTCCTCGCTCTTGCGAATGTCCTGCTGCAAGCGCTCGGCATAGCGGTCGCCGGTCTGATGGCTGCCGGGGATGACCCGCAGAGCGCCACTGTCGCGGGTAAGCGGATCTAGGTAGAAGGCGATCTTGATGTGGAGCAGTTCGGGGTGCCAGCCATCGGAGTGCCAATTGGTGTCGCCGGCGTAGTAGTTGCCGTCACTGCCCATATAATTGAAATCCGCGCCCAACAGGCTGGTGGCGATGCCCAGGATACGCGGATCGTCTAGCAGCGAGCAGAGGTAGTCGCGCTGGTCGATGAAAGGCACAATGCAGGAGCGGGCCTGGCCGTCGTGGGGCTTGCCATAGTGCCCGCCGCCCCGGCTGGCCCAGACCGCCTCGAACTCTTCGATGACCTGCCCGACCCGGTCGGCCAGCAGTCCGGGGAATCCGAGATAACCGAAGGTGCGGAAAAACTCGAGTTGTTGTGGGGTCAGCAGAACCGGATCCATCGACGTTCTCCTCCTGGTATTTGGTGCGGCCCGCAGGTGGGCGCGCACCAAAAATAGGTCCCTGGAGGGTGGCCCGCAATAGAGCGCCGTTGTCGGGGACGCCGGGGCACCGTAGTTTTGCCCGGCAGAAAGGAGAACCCATGAAAAACGCCAACCAACCCCCCCGCGCGTACCGCGATTTTGTCCAGCGTTTCCCCCAGCTGGGCGCTGCCTGGGACCTGATCAACGAGGCCGGCGCAGACGGCCCCTTGGACGAGCGCACCTGTCGGCTGATCAAGCTGGGCATCGCCATCGGCGCCCTGCGCGAAGGAGCGGTTCACTCCAGCGTGCGCAAGGCCCTCGGGATGGGCATCCCGGCGGCGGAACTGGAGCAGGTAGTGGCCCTGGCGGCCGGCACCCTGGGCCTGCCCTCCACCGTGGCGGCCCACACCTGGGTCAAGGAAGTGATCGAGCGGCAGGAGACCTGAACGCCGCGCCGCTCAGGAGCGAAGAGTGGCATCGCCCGAAGGCCGGGTCTCCGGGTCGGGGATGCGTTTGCCCTGGGGGTCCACCTGGGCCCCGGCCACCTGGGCGCTGAGTTCCTGCCGCAATTGGTCGTCCAAGAAATGCTCAACCGCATCGGCGGCGGCGTGTACGTGATCCTCGGGCAGGCCCAGGCGGTTGAGGTAGGTCTCCCACAATCGGTGGCCGCGCAAGAGGCGCAGGGCCTGTGCTTTGCCGGCCTGGGTGAGTTGGAACCCCCCCCTCCCTCCCTCCACCATGCCCTGCCGCCGCAACTGCCTGAAGGCCAGGCCGCGCAGCCAGGTGGGCACTGAACCGGCCTCGCGCATCTCGGCCTGGCTCCAGCGGGTTTCGCGGCGGCCCTCGGCCCACCGCACCAGCCCCAGGAGCATATGGTCCTGGGCCATGCGCAGCGACAGGTTCCAGCGCTGGCCCAGGCGCGACAGGAGCCCCTGATTGGGCGCCAGGAGCAGGGAAAGGGCGAAAACCGCACCCAGGACCACCACCATCGCCCCGGCGATGGAGCTGTCCCACAGGCTGGCCAGGTAATAGCCGCCCGCCGCTGCCGCCACCCCGAAACCCACGGCCAGCCCCAGGATCACCGGCAGTCGGTCGCTCCACAGGTAGGCCGCCGCCCCCGGCACGATGAGCAGGGCCACCACCAGGATAGCGCCCACCGACTCGAAGGCGGCCACGGTGGTCAATGACACAGCGCCCATCAACACGTAATGCACCACTGCGGCGTTGATGCCCACGGCCGCGGCCATCGCCGGGTCGAAGGAGGAGATCACCAGCTCCTTGTAACACAGCCCCACCAACAACAGGTTGACCAACAACATACCGCCCAGAATCCACACCGGCCGCGGCCCCACCGGCTCGCCCTTCCACACCAACATGTCCCAGGGGGTGTAGGCGATCTCGCCGTAGAGCACACACTCCTGGTCCAGGTCCACCTGCCCGGCATAGGCGGAGATCATCACCACCCCCAGCGCGAAGAAGGCGGTGAAGACGATACCGATGGAGGCGTCCTCCTGCACCCGCCAGCGCCGGTGGAAGGCCTCGACCAGCACCGTGGTGAGTAGACCGGCGATGGCTGCGCCCAAAAACATGGGCAGCACCGACCGGCTGCCCGAAAGGAAAAAAGCCATGGCAATGCCCGGCAGTACCGCGTGGCTGAGCGCGTCGCCCAGCATGGACATGCGCCGCAACACCAGGAAAGTGCCCAAGAGCCCGCAGGAAGCCGCTGCCAGGGCCCCGGTCAGGATGATCCAGAAGGCGCCGGGTATCTCACTCATCTCTGCCTCCCGGTCGGTAGCCGCTCTCCCCCTGATGCAGGTCCGCTAGGCGCGCCGTGTCGAGCTGTTCCTCGCGCTGCATGATATCTTCGAGCTGGAGGATGATCTGGGGCGTGAGCAGGTGCTCCACCTCGTCGGCCGGCCGGTCCACGTGGTCGGCAGCCAGGATCTCCCGGTGGACCAGATAGTGTTCCCAGAGGCGATGCGACTTGACCACAAAGTCCCCCTGCGCCCGGCCCTGGTCGGTCAGTTGCCATTGTCCTCCGTCCAGCCGGGCCAGCCCCTCCCGCTCCAGGCGGCGAGCCCAGCGGCGCACCCGGGCTGCCGGCCAGCCCAACTGCGCGGCGAGTTGGTCGAGTCCAAAGACCTGACCAGCGCCTTTCTCGGCCAGTTCGACCGCCGCGCGCAGCAGATGGTGCCGCGCCTCCCGCCGGACATTGGCCCGTTGCTGCCGCCAGCGGGCCAGCACCCCGCGGCGCGGGGCTAGGATGGCCGAGAGGACGAAGATCGCGGTGGCCACCAGCACCATCACCGGTCCGGTGGGCAGGCGCGGGGCCAGGGAACTGATGAAGGTACCCAAGGCGCCGGACAGGCTGCCGAAAAGCGCCGACAGCCAAACCATGGTGGTCAGGCGCTCGGTCCAAAAGCGGGCCGCCACCGCCGGGGTGATCAACATCGCCGCCATCAGCACCACCCCTACCGCCTGCAGGCCCACCATCACCGTCAGCACGATCAGCCCCATCAGGCCCAGGTCGATGAGCCGGGTCGAAAAGCCGGCTGAGTGCATGAAACCGGCATCGAAGATCAGCCCCTTGAATTCCTTGTAGAAGAGGACCACCGCCAACATGATCCCTGCGGCCAGCCAACTCATCACCCGCAGGTCGTCCTCCACCAGCGAGGCAGCCTGGCCGAAGAGGAATTTGTCCAGGCCGCTCTGGTTGCCCGCTCCGCTGCGCTGGATGTGGGTCAGCAGGACGATGCCGATGCCAAAAAAAACCGAGAGCACCAGGCCGATGGCCGCGTCTGGTTTGATGCGGGTCTGGCCGACGATCAGTTGGATGGCCAGCACCCCGAGAATGCCGGTGATGGTCGCCCCCAGGATCAGCACCGGCAGGGCCTTGCTGCCGGTCAGCATGAAGGCCAGGGCCACCCCGGGCAGGGCGGCGTGGGCCAGGGCGTCGCCCATCAGGCTGCGCTTGCGCAACACCCCGAAACAGCCCAAGAGGCCGCTGGTGCCGCCGATGAGCAGGGACCCCAGCAGCACGAAGCGCACATTGGCGTCGGCCAGGGAGAAGAAGCGGAGGGCTTGTTCCAGCATCAGCGCCCCTGCGGCGGGACTGCCATGGCCTGGGCCGTCTCCGAGAGCAGGGTCAGGCGGCCGCCGTAGGTCTTGTTGAGGTTCTCATTGGTGAAGACCTCGGCGGTGGGACCGCTGGCCACCACCCGCATGTTGATCATGATCACCCAGTCGAAGTAGTTGGTCACCGTCTGCAGGTCGTGGTGGACCACCAGGATGGTCTTGTCCTGGCCGCGCAATTCGACCAAGAGGTCGATGATCGCCCGCTCGGTGGCCGCGTCCACCCCGGAAAAGGGTTCGTCCATCAGGTAGAGCCGCGCGTCCTGGACCAGGGCACGGGCCAGGAAAACCCGCTGCTGCTGGCCGCCGGACAACTGGCTGATCTGCCGGTCGGCGTACTCGGCCATGCCCACCTTGGCCAGGGCCTCGCGGGCCAGGCGGCGGTCTTCCCTGCCCGGGCGCCGCACCCAGCCCAGGCGGCCGTACCGGCCCATCAGCACCACCTCCACGGCGCTGATCGGGAAGTCCCAGTCCACGGACTCGCGCTGCGGCACGTAGCCGATGGACTGGCGCATCTCCTCGTACGGACGGCCGTAGATCTTCACCCACCCCGAGGCTTTGGGCACCAGCCCCATCACTGCCTTGATCATCGTGCTCTTGCCGGCTCCGTTGGGCCCGACGATGCCCACTAGTTTGCCTTCGGGAATGTCCAGGTCCACGTCCCAGAGCACCGGCTTTTTGTGGTAGGCGATGGTCATGTCGTGGATCTGGAGGGGTATATGCGCCCCGTTTTCTGCCTGCATGGGGTCGCCCCTCACTTCAGCGCGGTGACGATGGTATACACGTTGGCGCGGACCATGCCTTCGTAGGTGTCGGCCCCGCTGCCTGGCTCGCCCATGGCATCTGAGTAGAGGGTGCCGCCGATCTGCACCTGGTGGCCGCGGCCCTGGCACCCCTCGCGCACCGCGTTGATCGAGCGCTGGGGCACGCTGCTTTCGACGAAGATGGCCTTGAGCTGGCGGCCGACGATCAGGTCCACCATCCGGTTGACGTCGTTGACCCCGTACTCGGCAACGGTGGACACCCCCTGCAATCCCACCACCTCCACCCCGTAGGCCCGGCCGAAGTAGCCGAAGGCGTCGTGGGCGGTCACCAGGATCCGCTGCGGGGCCGGAATGGCGGCCAGTTCCTGTTGCACCCACTGGTGCAGGGTGTCGAGCCGGGCGGCGTACGCCGCGCCGCGCTGCTGGTATTCGCCGGCCCCGCCCGGGTCGGCTGCCGCTAGGGCGGCGACTACCACCGGAATAGTCTGCCGCCACAGCGAGACATCGAACCAGACGTGTGGATCGAAATGGCCGTCGAATTCGGGCGGCTTGCGCAGCAAGGCATGGGGGAGTTCTCCGGCCACCGGCACGACCCGTTTCTCGCGGGCCATCTTGCCGAAAATATCCTGCATCTTCCCTTCCAGGAAGAGGCCGTTGTAGAAGATCACCCCCGCCCCGCTCAGCCGCTCGAGGTCGCCCTGGGAAGCTTTGTAGTAGTGGGGGTCAACCCCCGGACCCATCAGGCAGTCGACCTCCACCCGCTCTCCCCCCACGTGGCGCGCCAGGTCGGCGACCATGCCGGTGGTGCAGGTCACCCGGAGCCGGCCCGCCTGGCCTGGCTTTTCGGCCGGCCCGCCACAGCCGGTGGCCAGCCACCATGCGCCCAGCAAGAGGGCAATGTATCTGCAACTCCCTACCTTCATCAGCCTGATTCTCCGGCTAAAATTTAACTGGTACAGTGTTGTTAATTTAGGCGAGGCTAATTTTGTGTCAAGACCGTTGCTAAATTGCTGGAAAAGCGCAATATTTTAGGGAGTCACAACCGAGGGGAGGCACGTAGAGGGACCATGCTGAGCGAAGCGGTACAGGACTACCTGAAGGCCATCTACAAGCTGGGACAGGACGGCCAGAGCCCGGTCACCACCTCGCTGATCGCCGAACGCCTGGAGGTGGCCCCGGCCTCGGTGACCAACATGGTCAAGAAGTTGGCCGAAATGCGCTTGCTGGAACACACCCCGTACCAGGGAGTCGAGTTGACAGCGGCCGGAGAAAAAATCGCCCTGGAGATCATCCGCCACCATCGCCTGCTGGAGTTGTACCTGGCCGAGACCTTGGGTTATGCCTGGGACGAGGTGCACGCCGAGGCTGACCGCCTAGAACACGCAATCTCCGAGGAGTTCGAGGAGCGCATCGACCAGGCTCTGGGTTTCCCCCGGGTGGGCGCCCACGGTGAACCCATCCCCAGCAAACAGGGCGATATCGACAACCCCCGCTACCAGCCTCTGGCGGAATTACAGCCCGGCCAGCGGGCGGTGGTCCGCCGGGTGAGTGATCGCTTTCCCGAGATGCTGCGTTATATGGAAGAGATCGGGCTGAAGCTGGGAGTGCAGGTCGAGGTGCGGGAGAAGGCGCCCTTCCAGGGCCCCCTGCTCTTGAGGATCAACGGGGGCCGGAAAAAACAGTCGCTGGGCCTGGAGGTGGCCAGCCACATCTTTGTGGAGGTGGCCTAACTCTTCAAATGCCCGTTGGTTTGGGCCCGCCGGCGCATTTCGCGCCGCTCGTGCAGGGCCGGCAGTACCTGGTCCAACCGCTCGATGAGCAGGCGCAGACGGGTATTTTCACTGGTGGTTTCGAGCAAGTGCTGGCGCTCTTCGAGGCTAAAGTCGAGGCGCTGGGCCAGATGGAAGGAAGACCAGGTCTGCGGCAGCCCGGTCTCGGCCCCCAGCAGCGCCAGCAGCTCCAGGAACCGCTCCTCGGCCCGGGCCACCCCCTCGGGGTCGATCAGTTCGTCGCCGTCGTCGAAGTATTCCACCATGCCGCTCAGGTAGGGCCGATCGTCGTAGGTATCCAACACCCGGCAGCGGCGCTGGCCCACGGCCACCAGGTCGAGCCGGCCGTCGGGGTACTCGCGCAGAATCTCCTGGATGGCAACGGCACAGCCGGTGGCGCGCACCGCCCCCCCCCACTCCAGGCAGATGGCGAAGGGCAGGCCGCCGGCCCGGCAGTCGGCGATCATGGCCTTGTAGCGCTGCTCGAAAATGTGCAGGGAAAGCACCTGGCCCGGTAAGACTACTAGTTCGAGGGGGAAAAGCGGAATGAGCACGGAGGTGGTCATCAGGACGGCTCGCTGAGGATGGACCCCATGTCGATGGACGAGATCTATTTCACCCCGGCTTCAGAGGAGCACCTGGCCCGGGAAAAACGCAAGGCCAGGGAACTGCGCCAGAGCCAGTGGTGGAAAAACCGCTGCGGCGCCGCGCAGTGCCATTACTGCGGGGGCTGTTTCCCTCCCCGGGAATTAACCATGGACCATCTAGTGCCACTGGTCAGGGGAGGGGTAACCAGCAAGTCCAATGTAGTGCCCTGCTGCAAGGAGTGCAACAACAACAAGCGCGATCTGCTGCCGGTGGAGTGGAAAGAATACCTGGAACGTCTGAGTCAAGGTTGAGCGGCAGGGAATGAACCCCAGCGGGGCGGGCCGGCAGGGTTAGCGCAGCGGCAGGTGGAAGGGGCCTTTACTGGGGGCGCAGCACCACATAGATGGTGCTGCGAGGCCTGGGGGCAGAGTGGGGCGTCGGTGGCAGGCCTGGGACTCGGGAAAGGCCGCAGCGGGTCGCTCCCCGACGCGGCAGACGTAAGGTGTTCCCCGCTATGCTGCTCAGCGCCCCTTGATCGCCGCCTGGGTTTCTTTTTTCACCGCGTCGTTCACGATATTGTTGGCCGCATCGTTGGCGTAGTCCTTGACCTTGCTGGTCCCTTCGAGGGCAAAATGGACCAGCAAAGCCAGCAGGCTGCAGGCCAGGGTGATGACGGCGTATACCTGGAAGTTGATGGGACGGCGCTTGCGGCTATGCCGCCGCCGTTGTCTATTGCCGCTCATACCAGAACCTCAGTGATAGGCGTTAAGGCCGCTGATGGCGGTCTGGATCTGGGAGGCGATCTGCGTGGGGACGCGGGGGTTGAAGGGGCCTCCGGTCCCGCCCTCCACATCGGTGAAGCCCCCCAGGTGCATGGCTTCGACCACCGCGGAGTAGTTGTAGATCCGGCCCTCCCGAAAGCGGATTTCCTCCAGGGCAGCCAGTTCGTTTTCGAGGCGCAGCGACTGCTGGTAGTCCCCCCGGCGCTGGGCATTGTTGATCTCGTCCGAGGCCCGCACAAACACCACGTTGACCCCGGAGGTATGGCCGGTAGTCCCCGCCTGGGCGGCGCGGGTGGAACGGTCGCCAATACCCCAGATCACCATGCCGCAGCCCGGATTCACGCCCGCAATGATCGGCGCCACGTCCTCTTCTGAAGTGCCCACCTTCACGCCCAGGAAATGGGGCGAGTCGTTGAGCAGGCGCACCACCGCTTCGCGCTCGGCCTTCTGGCGAAGATAATAGAAAAATCGCGCTCCGCACCCCTCTCCGTAGCGCTTGCCGAATTCCAGGTAATACTGGTAGATGCCTTCGGGGTTGACCACCCCACTCAAGGGCATGATCAGGTACGCGTCGGGGGGGCGGCTCAAGCGGGCCATGGACTCGATCAGCCGGCCGGCGTCGCCGATGGGATTGGGCACGATACCGGCCATGAGCACCCCCTCCGCGCCCATCTGCTGGCCGGTGAAGTCGATCAGCTTGAGCTGATCCTGGAGGCTGATATGGTGGACCAGGCTGGTGCCGGCGATGGCGATGACCCGGGGCCGCCCGCCTTCGAGGTAGTTGTTGTGGATCAGATATCGGGTGTTCTTGGCATGGCCTTCGTAGTCGATCTGGTCGCCCTTAAAGGGGACGATGGGCACGGAAACGACCGAATGGAGGGCTTCCAGCAGTTGCGGGGCACTCAGGGGCATAGGTGGGGCCTCGGCGGTAAAAGGGAAATTGCCAAAAATTGGGCTTTTCTAAGATGTAGCTAATCAGGTGGAATTGGCAACTGGAAAGATGGGGTCAGCGTTCGGGGGCAAAGCGCTGCAAGTCGCCAGGGGCATGGCCCTTTTCGATCCAGTCGGCCAGCAACTGGCCGCTGAGCGGCCCCAGCAGAATGCCGTTCTTGTAGTGGCCGGCCGCCACCAGCACCCGGGGCTGGTCCCGAAGTGATCCCAGGTGGGGCCGGCCGCCCTTGGGTTTGGGCCGCAACCCGGCCCGCTGGGCCAGCAGTTGGACTGTTTGGGCCAGCACCTGCTGGCAGAGGCGGGTAAAATGCTCGGCGGCCTGGGGAGTGGTCTGGGTGTCAAAACCCGTCTCCTCTACCGTGGCCCCAACGATGATCTGCTCGCCAGCGGGCACCAGATGGGCGCCCTGGTGGCGCAGTACGTGGCGCAGTTGCCCCCCGGTGAAGCGGCAGTGCTGGCCGCGCACCGGCCGCACCGGCAGGCTCAGCCCGTGGCGCTGAGCCAGGTCGCCGGTCCAGGCGCCGGTGGCCAGCACCAGGAAGTCAGCGCGGTGTTCGGCGCTGCGGGTGCGCACCCGGACTTCCGCGCCCTCTTGGGCGAATTCCTCGATGCTTTCGCCCAGACTGAGGCGGACGCCCTGTTGGCGCGCGGCCTGCAAAAGGGCGCGGCAGAGGGCTTCGGGATCGACGCGCTGATCGGTGGGAAAGTACAGGCCGGCCAGGACCTGGGCGGACAGGCAGGGTTCCAACTGGCGCAGGGCCTCCCCTTCCACCCACTCGGCCGGGCAGTTGCGCTCTCGGTTGAAGGCCAAGAGCTGGCGGAGTTCGGCGCGTTCGACCTCGGTGCAGGCCAGGTCCAGCCCTCCCAAGGGGCGCCAGCCCACATCCATACCCGTCTGCTCGCGCAGGCGGGCGGCCAGCTCTGCGTGCAGGGCATGACCCTGGCGGTAGAGTTGGGAAAAGGGATCGTCCCCCCCGTTGAAATGGGTGAGGACACCCAGGGAGGCGCAGGTGGTGGCAGAGGGAAAGGGGCCGGGATCGAGGATTTGGACGCCGAAACCGCGCCCGCTCAGATAGTAGGCTGTGGACAGGCCGACCACCCCGGCGCCGGCGACCAGCACCTGCGGGGCAGCCATGGATTCAGCGGGCCACGATGGGCGGCAGGTGGGTCACCGGGCAGGCGCGGGGGGCCTTGACGGAGTAGCCCATGTCGCCCAGTACGCAGCTGATCTGGGCTTCTAGTTTGAGCAGGTACTGCTGTTCCTCCCCGCTCATCACCTGGCGGGGCGGGCCCACGTCGAAGCCGCGCACCGCCACCCCGGTCTTGAACCCTTCCGGGAAGTTGACGCCCAGCAGCATGAGGTTGATCAGGTCGAGGATGCGGTACTGAAGCTCGCGGCCCTTCTCGATGTCGTTGGCCAGAGCCTTGTGATAGATCTCGGTGATCACCTCGGGGATGATGCCGGAGGTGGCGATGGTGCCGCCGCTGGCCCCCATCATCACCGAGGGGAAGAGGATCTCCTCGCAGCCCACCAGCACCACGTAGTCGGGCCGCTGCGCCCGCAGTCGGTGCATGGTGTTGATCAGGCGGGGCAGGTCGCGGCTGGAGTCCTTGGTGCCCATGATGCGCTCAAAGGGCAATAACTTTTCCATCAGGTCCAGGGGCAACTCCTGGGTGAACTGCGGGATATTGTAGAGCAGGATGTCGAGGGGCGACTGCCGGGCAATCTCGGCGAAGTACTCGAAGAGGCTGGTGTTCGACATCTTGTAGTAGTAGGGCGGCACCAGGGAGATGGCGTCGACGCCGATGGAGGCGTAGAACTCGGCCATTTGTAACACGTCGCGCAGGTTGGCCTCGCTGGCCCCGGCCAGGATGGGCACCCGGCCTTTGTTCACCTGGCAGATGAGTTTGACCACGTCCTGGCGTTCCTGCCAGGAGAGGCGCACAAACTCGCCGGTGCTGCCGTTGGGATAGAGGCCGTGGATGCCGGCCTCTATCAGCCAGTCGATGTAGCGCTCCATCTCTTTATAGTTGATCTGATCCTTCTCGTTGAGGATGACGATGTTGGGGCAGAGGATGCCCTTGAATTCTCGCTTGCCGGAGGTGGAGGGCTTGCGGGCAGGCAGCGCGGATGCTGGTGCGGCAATGGCCATCTCAGAGGCGGCGCGGCGCTGCACCGTGACCCCGTGGGCGCGCAAATAGTCTAGGGCCGAGGGCGTGAGTTTGGAGTGGGGGCAGAGTTCGAGGGCCTTGTCGTTGCCCAGCCGGGCTTCTAGCACCTGGGCGGTGATCACGGGATCGTCTAGGCGGACCATGTTTATCCTCGTCAGTGAACCAGGCGTTCTGTCAGTTGGGGGTAGGGATGGGGAATCAGGTGGATGGCCACCAGCTCGCCGTATTTAGCCGCTTCCACGGCCCCGGCATCCAGGGCCGCCTGCACTGCGGCCACGTCGCCGCGGATGGCGCTGGCGGTCAGGAAGTAGCCCACCTTGTAGCTGCCTTCGTATTCCACATTGGCCGCCTTGAGCATCTGGTCCATGGCTTTGGCCAGGGCGATGCTGCTGCGGGTCTCGATCAGGCCCAGGGCCTGGCCGGCGGCAGCGCGTTCTTTGCGCGGACCGGGGGCGGCGAAGCAGGCCATCAGTTCGGGGGCGGGGCGCGAGATCAGGCGGGTGGCGTTGAGTTCGCCCACCTGGCGGGCGGCGGCAGTGCCGGCGTCTAGGGAGGCCTGCACGTCGTCGATGTTCCCTTTGAAAAGCAGGGCCACCCGGCCACCGGTGGCGATATTGATGCGGCTGACCTCCACCTCACCGGATTTGACCAGGGCGTCGCCAGCCGCCACCAAGGGCACGTACCCGGTGGTTTCCAGCACCCCCAGGGCGCCACAGGAGTGAGCCTCGCCGGGCGGGGGCGGGGGCAGCATCCGGCCCAGGCCAGCGGCGGGCTGGGGGATGAGCAGGGTGGCGACGACATCTCCGGATTGGGCGGCGGCAACACGCCCCGCTTCCAGAGCGGTCTGCACCGCGGCCACGTCGCCCCGGGCGATCACATGAACGAGCGCACCGCCGATGGACCCCCAGCCTTCGAGGCTGACCGCGGCGGCTTTGGCCATGGCGTCGGCCCCGGCAATCAGCGGGGTCAGGCCGCGGGTCTCCAAGAGGCCCAGGGCCTGCGCTCCCACCGGGCGGTCCTTGGAACCCGTGCGGTGGGGCATATTTTCAAGGCCCTCGGGCCGGGCGATCACCTCGGCGCTGACCACCTCGCCGTATTTGGCCGCCTCTTCCTGGCCGGCGCGCAGGGCGGCTTCGACGGCGGCCACTTCCCCTTCGACCAGCACTGTGACCCAGGCAGAGCCCACCCCGTGGCGGCCGCAGATCTCGACCTGGGCCGCCTTGACCATCACGTCGGCGGCAGCCACCAGGGCGGCCATGCCGCGCGTTTCGAGAATGCCTAGGGCTGGAGAACTCATCGGAGGGTCCTAGCGCCGGCCAAATGCCTGCAGCACCTGCGGCATGGGCTGGGCGATGAAGGCGGAACATAGAAACCGGGACGAAGCGGCAGCCAGTTCGCGGCCCACGGCCAGGGCCTCCTTGACCGCGCCCACCTCCCCCAGGATCAGGGAGCAGACGACGCGGTTGTGGACGGTGAGCACATTGGCCACTTCGACTTGGGCGGCCTTGACCATGCGGTCATTGGCGAGTACCTGCAGGCCGTAGCCCTGGGTTTCGAGCAGGCCGAGGGCGCCGGGTGTCGCTTGTAACTCTTTGTTGACGGGGACGGTGACGTAGTTGAAGCAGGCGGGTTCGGGCTGGTTGAGGGCGGCAGCGCTCACCTTTTTGGACACCTGGCGGGCGGCCTCCTCGCCGCTGCGCAGGGCCGCGGCCACATCGCTGATCGAGCCGCTGAAGAAGACGGTGGTGAATCCGCCGATCGAGTCCCAGCCCAGCAACTCCACCTCGGCGCTTTTGCAGGCCGCATCCGCCGCGACAATGATACCCGCCACCCCCTCGACCTCGACCATGCCGATGGCCATCTTCAGCCCCCCGTTTAAGCCTGTCCCAGGCGGGTCATCACCTGGGCAGTGATCTGGCGCACCAGGTCTTCACTCACCCCAGGTAGGGCGATCTGCTGGAGGGGCGCATGCTTGTGGCGATTGCAGCCCTTGCAGCCATCGCCGCAGCCACCCTGGGACTGATGGACCGCGCACTCGGCGCAGGAAGCCGGCTCGACAAAACCCGAACCGAACTCCTCGGTCTGGCAGCCGCAGGAGCGACCGGGGTGATCGCAGCGGCCCTCCTGCACCAGGCTGGAGGGCTTGAGTTCGGGGATGAGGCCGGGAGACTCAACTGACGCCGCCGGGGCGGGTGCTGCCCCGCGCGTCACCTTGAGGCGGTGCTGGCGGAGGTAGTCCCAGCCGGTGGGGGTGATCACCGCTCCGGGGAGCACGCGCACTTCCTCCTGGCTCTGGTGCTGCTGCCGCAGCAGGGCCTCGGTGATAATCGGGGCATCGAGATGGCAGACCGACATGACGTCCGCTTACTTCAGCTTTTCCTTGAGCCCCTCTACCGGGCGGGGGATGACGTGTACACTGCGCAGCTCGCCCACGCGCTGGGCGGCTTGTGCGCCGGCATCTACCGCCGCCTTGACCGCCGCCACGTCGCCTTCGACCATCACCGCGACCATACCCGAACCCACCCGCTTCTGGCCGGCAAAACTCACGTCAGCGGTCTTGAGCATGGCGTCGAGGGCTTCCACCACACAGACCAGACCTTTGGTTTCGACAATACCCAGTGCTTTCATCAGTGATCAGTCTCCTTAGCTCAGGAAGAGTGCGATGGTTTCGTCACTGGGACGGGGGATGAGGTGGCGCGAGACCAACTCGCCCACCCGTTCGGCAGATTCGGCCCCGGCGCTGACCGCAGCGCTCACCGAGCCCACATCGCCGGTGACCAGCACGGTGACGTACCCCCCGCCGATCTCGCAGAACTTCACCACTTCGACGCTGGCCGCCTTGCTCATCGCATCGCTGGCCTCGATCACGCCGGTGGCCCCCCGGGTTTCGATCATGCCCAGGGCCCGCACGCCCTTGGGGCCTCCGTCCCGGGCGGCACGGGCCGGCAAGATGGCGCCCAATTCGCCGTGCGGCCGGGGAATGACATGGACGCTGTGTACCTTGCCCACCTTGGCCGCTGCCTGGGCGCCGGCATCCACCGCCGCCTTGACCGCCGCCACGTCTCCCTCGCAGAAGACGGTGACCAGACCGGCGCCCACCTTGTCCCAACCCAGCAGGACCACATTGGCCGCCTTGCTCATGGCGTCGCCGGCCTCGATCAGGCCAGTCAACCCCACTGTTTCTACCATTCCTAATGCTTCTGCCATATCCGACCTCCTGGCACCTTTCGTTGAAGGAGTTGCGCTATTTTTCTAGATACACCTTGCGGGCGCGGACCAGGTCCACAGCGTTGCCTTCGTCCGTGTCCAGGTGCACCTCCAGTTTTTCCTTGTCGCTAATCCTACAAATCAATCCCTCCAGGGACCCGCCCTGCTCGCTTTCGACCACCAGCCGCATCAAGTCGCCGGCCTTGACGCCGTAGTACTGGGCTTCGGCGGGGCTCAGGTGTACATGGCGAGCGGCGCGGATCACCCCGGAGCGCAACTCCAGGCCGCCGGCGGGGCCCACCAGGAAACAGCCCGGGGTGTCGCGGTGGTCGCCGCTGAGGCGCACTGGCGCGTCGATGCCCAGAAAGCGGGCGTCGGTGAAGGCCAACTCCACCTGGGAATAGTCGCGCAGAGGGCCCAACACCCGCACGTGCGCGATCATCTGCTGGCGCGGCCCGAATACCGTGACTGCCTGTTCGGCGGCAAAAGCCCCCTCCTGGTACAGGGGCTTGAGCACCGTGAGTTGGACGCCCTTGCCGAAGAGGACGTCCAGGGCTTCCTGGTTGAGGTGTACGTGCCTGGCCGAGATGTTGACCACCAGGCGCGGGGCAGCCGGGGCTGGGACCGGGGACCCGCCCAACTGGGCCTGGAGGGCCTGACGCACCAGCGCCTCAATTTGTCTGGGGTCCAGCACCTGGGCGCTCATCGCGCCTCCTTTTCGATAAACACATGTTCGACCTGGGCCAGGATCACCGCGTCCACAGCCAGGGGCGGATCAAAGGCGTTGACCGCCTCGCGAGCCACTTCCACCACCACCAGGACCCCCTCGCGCATGGCCTGCCAGGTGGCGCTCACTTCTGTTTCGCCGACGGGTTTCAGCTCTTCGTCGAGGTCTTCGATCAGATGAAGGACCTTGCCGGTGTACGGGGCGATGGCCTTGGAGAGGACCACGGTGCCGATGACCCGCGAGAGTTTCACCGTTTATCTCACTGCCAGATCGCGGCCAAAGGCCTGCAGGTTGTCGATGATGCCGACGATCACTGCGTCGGTGGGCACGTCGGCCATCTGCGGGGCAAAACGCGCCGAGCTGCCCATCACCACCAACACCAACTCGCCCTCGCCGGCGCCCACGGCGTCGATGCAGACCATGTGGCGGCCCGTGGGCTCCAGGCCCTGCTCACGCACGGTGACGATCTCCACCAGCAACAGCTTCTTGCCGACCAGATTTTCCAGCTTGGCCGTGGCGACCACATGGCCTTTGACCCGCGACAGTACCATCAGGTGATGCGAAAATAATCTACCAGGCTACAGCGGCGCTGGCGGGTGAAGGTGCGGGCCGAGGTCAGGCCCTCCCCAGTGGGGCCGGCGATGGAGAAGGTGCAAAAACCCTCCCCACCTATGCCCACCCCGCCATAGGAAGGTCCGTTCTTGACGAAGATGGTGGTGTCCACGGCCTTGGCCATATTGTGCATATTTTCGATATTGCGCGAGTGGATGATGGCCGTGTGCCGGTACCCGTGTTCGGACTCGATGGCCAGCCGAATGGCCTGGTCGACGTTGGGCACCCGGATGATGGGCAGGAAGGGCATCATCTGCTCTTCGTGTACGAAGATGTGGCTGGCGTCGGTCTCGCCGATGAGCATCAGCACCTGCTCGTCGAGGTGGATGCCCACCCGCTCGGCCAGCACCGCGGCGTTGCGGCCCACCAGGTCGCGATTGACCACCAGTTCGCCCTTGGGGGTCTTGACGAAAGCGTGTTTGGCGAGTTCTTCGATCTGGGCGGGGGTCAGTTCGTAGCCGCTGTGGCGGACCAGGCGCGCCTTGAGTTCGTCGGCCACCGACTCGACGACAAAGACCTGCTTCTCCCCGATGCAGAGCAGGTTGTTGTCGAAGGAGCCGCCGGCGATGATGTCGCGGGCCGCCCGGTCGATATCGGCGGTTTCGTCGACCACCACCGGCGGGTTACCCGGGCCGGCGACGATGGCCTTCTTGGGACTGGCCATGGCGGCTTGGGCCACGCCGGGACCCCCGGTCACCAGCAATACCCGGACGCCGGGATGGGTGAAGAGTTGCTGGGCGCTTTCGAGGGTGGGGGTTTCGACCATGGTGATCAGGTTGGCCGGCCCCCCGGCGCGGGTGATGGCCTCGTTGAGATGGCGCACCGCCCAGGCCGATACCTTCTTGCCGGCCGGATGTACGTTGAAGACCACCGCGTTGCCGGCGGCGATGATGCTTATGGCGTTGTTCACCAGCGTTGGCACTGGGTGGGTGGAGGGGGTCACGGCCCCGATCACCCCGTAGGGTGCCATCTCCACCACGGTCAGGCCGTGGTCGCCGGTCCAGGAGGTGGCCACCAGATCTTCGACGCCCGGCGTCAGGTCAGCGGCGGCGTAGTGCTTGCGGATCTTGTGGTCGACCCGCCCCATGAGGGTCTCCTCCACGGTCATACGGGAGGATTCCTCGGCCTTGGCGCGGATCACCTGGCGGATGGCCTCGATGATCTTGCGGCGCTCCTCCAGGGTGCCGGCCACCAGGGCCCGCTGGGCGCTGGTGGCCGCGGCCACCGCCTCGTCCACCGTTGGGAAGACGCCGCCCTTGCCGCTGCCGCCTTCGCTGAATTTGGCGGGGCTGCCGGCCACCACCCGGCTGACCACTTCCTGGACGATGCGGCGGATCTGCTCTTCGCTGACGTTGTCTGCCACCCCGTTCACCTCGTGTTAGGCCTCGCGCCGGATTGGTGTGCCAACTTGCCTGTTCTGGCGAGGCGGTAAGACTGTTCTGAATGGTGACTTCTTCACTCGCGGGCCCAAACGGGCGCTATTTCTTATTGATGGGAAGGACTCTTGCTAGACTGGGATGCGGCCGGGCAATGACATGGACGGCCACCACCTCGCCCACCCGGCTGGCGGCCGCCTGGCCGGCCTCGGTAGCGGCCCGCACCGAGGCCACATCGCCGCGCACTAGCGCCGTGACCAATCCCCCGCCGATCTGCTGCCAACCCACTAACACCACGTCGGCGGCCTTGACCATGGCATCCATGGCCTCGATGAGAGCCACCAGCCCGCGGGTTTCGATCATGCCTAGTGCGTCGCCCATGCCACCCTGTTTTTGACCTGAGAAAATAGGCGGGGGTACAGGCAAAGTCAAGTTGCCCTCCCGCCTTGACATTCCCCGGCATCACACCCTATTTTCGCCTGCACTTTCAGGCTTAGATCACCCCGACGCTGAGGAGCGCAAAGATGCGTATCATCCGTTTTATCGACGAGCAGGGCCAGACCCACCTGGGCGAGGAAACCGGACCGGGCCAGGCGGCCATTCTCACGGGCGATTTGTTCGGCAAATTGGCGCGCAGCGGCCAGACCGCCGCCGTCAAGAAGCTGCTGGCCCCGGTGACCCCCCCGAACATTCTGTGCATCGGCCTGAACTACCGCGAACACGCCGCCGAGTCGGGGTCCAAGATCCCCGAATATCCGATGCTCTTCATGAAGCCCAACACCGCCCTGAACAATCCCGGCGATCCCATTCGTTTGCCGGCCTGCCAGGTCGATCACGAGGTGGATTACGAGTGCGAGTTGGCGGTGGTCATCGGCAAGGTCTGCCGCGACGTGCCCGAAGATCGGGCCCTGGAGTATGTGCTGGGCTACACCGCGGCCAACGACGTCTCGGCCCGCACCTGGCAGACCAAGCGGGGCGGCGGCCAGTTCGTGCGCGGCAAGGGTTTCGACACCTTCTGCCCCCTGGGGCCGGCCCTGGTCACTGCAGATGAAATCCCCGATCCCCAGGCCCTGCGGCTCAAGACCACCCTCAACGGCCAGGTGATGCAGGACCACACCACCGGCGACATGATCTTTTCGGTGGCCCACCTGATCAGCTTCCTCAGCCAGGACACCACCCTCCTGCCCGGCACCGTGCTCCTGACCGGCACCCCCCAGGGCGTGGGCTTCGCTCGCAAACCCCCCGTCTGGCTACAGCCCGGCGACGAAGTGATCATCGAGGTGGAGAAGATCGGCAAGTTGGTGAATCCGGTGGTGGGAGCGAAGTAAGAAAAGGGACGGCGAAATCAGCGGGTTGTCGGTGCAGGGCCGTGGGGTGCCCGCTCCGGCATCTCTGAAGTCCCGGACCTGCCCCCTCGCTCCTTAAACTACGCTTCCCCCGGCCCCACCCTGCGGTCCTGCCCCCCGCAACTCCCCCAGAGCTGCCTCCGGGGCACTCCCCCGGCCCTGCTCATACCTGGGGAAATACTGGGATGGCCCTGGATGGAGAGCGCTACCGGGGTAAGGTCCGAGGGGAAGGGGCGATTCTACCTGAGCGGCGGGGGATGGCCCTGGAGGCCTTTCCCGGGGAGTGGTTGGGATGGGAAGTCCGCGTGGCGGGGGTCCGGGTAGCGGAGCGATGAGCGAGCGGGTGGGCAGGACGCGCCTGGGGAAAGGCCGGAATGGGTCATCCCCCGACGCGCAACTCTCAGGCGTGCGCCTTGGGAAAGACTGAAATGGGTCATTCCCCGACGCGACCTAGTCGATGATCCCCACCACCACGCTGCGCACCGGCGGGGCCTTGATGCCGGTCACCAGGCCCCCGGCGATGCCAGACTCGCTGACCAGCACCTGGCTGCCGATGCCGGCGCCCACCCCGTCGATGGCCAGCTGCATCGGCACGGTGGGGTCGTTTTTGCCCTCCAGGCCGGAGACAATCAGCAGCTTCTTGCCTTCGAGGATGGGATGTTTGGCCGTGGCCACCACATGCCCGATGACCTTGCACATTCTCATCAATTGACCTCTATTGCCCGAGGAAAAATCCCATGACCACTGCTGACCTCGACACCCGCCTCGACCAGCTAGACCGCGACGGTTTTCTGCTCATCCCCCAGGCCCTGTCCCCTGCTGAGACCGACCAGGTCCGCCAGCGGGTGAACCACGCCCGAGAGCAGGGTTGGCAGGGGGGACTCAACGAGGTGGGCAATATGTGGTTCGACCACCTGCTGACGCAGGACCCCGATCACTTCAAGCCCCTGGTCGCCCATCCCGGAATCCGCCCTTACCTCGAAGCCCTGCTGGGACCCCAGCTGCAGCTGCGCAGCTTCCGCGCCCACATCAATCCCGGTCCCTATCTGCAAGAGTGGCACATGGATTTTTATGGGTACTGGCAACAGCCTCAGCGCCGGCTCAGCGTGCGCGGGGTGGCGGTCAACACCACCTTCTACCTGCAAGACAACGGCCCCAAGGACGGGCACCTGAAATTCGTCAAAGGCGGACACCTGGCCGAACCGCCGGGCCTGGACCGCGCCAAGTTCCACGGGTACCACAGCAACGAGTTCAGGGATTGGTGCGAGGCCCAGGAGCATGTGGTGGTCCATCCCAAAGCCGGGGACTGCGTGCTCTTCTACAGCCACATCCCCCACCAAGGTGCCAAGCTGCGCGACGACATGGAGCGCAGCAACGTGGTCTGCCACTTTCAGGGCAACCCCTTCTACGAGGGCCTCTGGTTTGTGTCGACCCCCATCGGCTACGCAGGGACCTTCCCGCTGGCAGGGAACTGAGCCCGGAGGACCTCTATCTGACCAGGGCCATCTTCCGCGTCAGCACCTCAGCGCCGATCTCCAGCCGGTAGAAATAGACCCCGGCCCCGGCCTGCTGCCCTCGCTCGTCCAGCCCGTCCCACGCCACCGTATAACTGCCCGCCTCCTGCACCCCATCCACTAGCACCCGAAGCTGTTGTCCCAGCGCATTGTAGATAGCCAGGCGCACCTGGGACAGGTCGCTCAGGGCATAACGCAAGGTGGTGGAGGGGTTGAAGGGGTTGGGATAGTTGGGCTCCAGGGCGAATCCCCTGGGCAGCTCGGCCAATGCCACCGGCTTGGCCAGCGGGCTCGACAACACCAGATGACGGGCCACCTGACCGGTAAAGTCCACCTGCTGATGCAGGCGCACCTGGCGGGCCAACAAGGCGCCGGTCACCTGGCTGTGGTGCCCTACCCGTATCTTGCCCTGGGGCGCGTAGAGGGTGCCGGCGAACTGGGTATTTTGCAAGATGCGGACGGCCAGAGCGGGCGCAAAATCCCGCCGCCCTTGGCGGTCCTGGGGCACCCACTCGTCGCGGTCCTCGTCCTCTTCTCCCTCTTCCTCGCTCAGGCCCGGACCTGCCACGTTGAAGAGCACCTGGCCGGCATCTCCCCCTCGCAGGGTCACCTTGACATGGTGGCCCAGGTGCATCCCCTCCTTGATGTTGATGGTCAAGGGGCCGCCCTGCAGATCCAGGATCAGCTCGCAGTGGTGCCGCAGGGTGAAACGCTGAAAGTAGTAGGTGCCGCTGTGCAGGGTCAGGGTGGCATGCTGTTCGGCTTTCAATTCCCCGTAGGCACGGCCAGCCTGTTCATAGGGGGCCAAATCCCGGGCCTCGCGCTTCTTGATGCTCACCTTGGGCGCATTGCTGGGGTTCACCGCAAAGGAGAGGGAGGGCAGGGTCACCGGGGCCACCGCAGCCTGCTCGCTGAGGACTCCGTCTAGCTGCACCGTGCCCGCCTGCTTCTTAGCCGGCAGTTTGACCTGGCCGCCGGCAGTCACGTCGCCGGTGAGATGGTTGTATGCCTCGATGCGCACGTCGCCCACGGCCTCGACCGACCCCTCCAGCAGGCCGGGCTGGGACTTGCTGCCTCCGTTGAGGCGGAGATCGCCCCCGCTGAAGACCTCGCTGCGCACCTGATCGCTTTGGCCGAAGGTCACATCCCAGGTACCTGTGATCGGGGCCAGGGCCGTGGGCTCTTGGTCGTCGTTCTGGATGAGGCCCTGGCCCTGGGCATCGGCGAGGGTGGCATTCGCCGGGTTGGCCAGTTGGACGGAGAAGGTCTCGTCCACTTCAAAGGTGAGATCCCCATTCACCGCCACCGCGAGGGTCTGGGTGGTCGTCCCTGGGGAAAAGGTCAGGGTGCCTGTAAGTGGAGTGTAGTCGCTGCCGGCCAGGGCCGTGCCGGCCACGGTGGCAAAGTCCACGCTCACGGTCTGGCCGCTGGGAGCGGACAGGGTTGCGGTGAACAGGGCGCTGCTGGTGCCGGCGTCCGTTTCGGCCAGCGCGACATCATCGATGCGGATCTCGGGCGCCGCATCGTCGTCGCGGATGGCGCCCAGCCCTTGAGCGTCGGCGATGGCCGCAGTTCCCGAGCTGAGGGCCAGGTTGAGAAAAAAGGCCTCATCCGGCTCGTCGAGCAGATCCCCATTGACCTGCACACTCACAGCTTTGCTGGTCTCGCCAGGATCAAAGGTGAGGGTGCCACTGGTGGCCAGGTAGTCGGTCCCGGCGGTGGCCGTGCCGTCCATCGTGGCAAAGTCCACACCTAGAGGCTGGCCGCTGGGGTTGGACAAGGTCAGGATGAAGGCGGCATCGAGTATGCCGGCATCTCCCTCGTTCAAGGCCAGGTCGGCGATAGCGAGGGTGGGGAGCGGGTCATCGTTGAGCAGGGTCCCCTGGCCCTGGGCGTCGGCGATCAACGCATTTCCCGAGATATTGGCCAGGTTGACGAAAAAGACCTCGTCCGGCTCATAGAGCGCGTCCCCGTTGACCGGCACACTGATGGTCTGGCTGGTCTGGCCCGGGGCAAAGGCCAGCGCGCCGGCCTGGGCGGCAAAGTCCCCCGGAGCCTGGGCCGTCCCGCCTGCGGTGGCAAAGTCCACGCTCAGGGTCTGGCCGCTGGGGCTCGACAGGGTCAGGGTGAAGGTGGCGGCGGTGGTCCCGGTATTTCCCTCCGTCAGGGTGAGGTCGTCGATGCGGAGGACCGGAACAGGATCGTCGTCCTGGATGGTGCCCCTGCCTTGTGACCTGGCGAGGGTGGCGTTAGTCGAGTTGCTCAGGTTGACAAAAAAGGTCTCGTTCGGCTCGTTGAGCAGGTCCCCGCTTACCGCCACGCTGAGGATCTTAGCCGTTTCGCCCGGCGCAAAGCTCAGGGTGCCGCTGGTGGCTGCGTAGTCCAGCCCGGCCAGGGCGGTCCCGTCGGCGGTCGAGTAGTTCGCCGTCACAGTCTGGCCGCTCGGCGCGGACAGGGTTGCCGTGAACACCGCATCCGCCGTCCCACTGTTCCCCTCCTGCAGGGTCATATCGCCGATGCTGAGTACTGGGGGATTGTCGTCGTCGAGGGTGGTGCCGATGCCCTGGGCGTCGGCAAGGGTCGCATTGGCGAGGTTGCTCAGGTTTACCAAGAAGGTCTCGTTCGGTTCGTCCAGCAGATCCCCGTTCACCACCACAGTGACGGTCTTGCTGGTCGTCTGACCGGGCGTAAAGGTCAGAGTGCCGCTGTTGGCCACATAATCCACCCCGGCCAGCGCCGTCCCGTCCGCGGTAGAGTAGTTCACCGTCACCGTCTGGCTGCTCGGCGCGGACAGGCTGACCGTGAAGGTGGCATT
>CAMAVQ010000050.1 GCA_945861755.1 Gemmatimonas phototrophica | reverse complement strand
CCGTAGCGGCCGGCACTCATGGTCAGCTTCAGCCGCACCCCAGGGGTCGCAAAAGCCACTCCCGCACTTTCGATCTGGCTGCCCAGGGTGTTGTACTACCCCCGCTGGCGGATCTCGGCCGGAGTGGGAGGCAGGCAGAAACCGTAGTTGACCAGAGGCGCGTCCTGGGCCGCGTCGAGCAGGCGCAGGTTTTCGAGGGTGGCCAGGTGGCGCGGGTCAAAAAGGTCGAGCAAGGTGAAGGAGACGCAGGGAAACCCGACCAGGGTGAGCACTTCCTCGGCGTGGCCCATCAGGATTTCAGTTGGGTACTGCTGGGCGCCGTACGCACCCTGATCTAGGGCCAGGTTCAGAGCGCCGGTCTGCGGGTCGGCCCGGTACGCCTCCAGCTGCACCGGCTTGAGGTACAGGGTCTGGGCCTCCAGGCCTTCGATGGCAAAACGGCCGGCGCTGTCGGTCAGGGCGCTCAAGTCCAGGCGCACCCCCATCAGGGTCTTGGCCAGGCTGCGCACCCGCACCCAGGCCCCGGCCACCGGCTGGTCTGGAGCGTACTCCTTCCAGATGAGCACCTGCCCGCGCAGGGTGCCAGAAAAATCCTTGGGCTCACTGATCTGGGGGCCGGCCTGACCCTCGTCCAGCAGGCCGGGGATCAGGTGGAGCAGCAGGCGGGTCTGATGAGCTAGATTGGTTAGGTCCACGCCGGCGGGCAGATCCAGGGGCGAGTCGAAGGCGGCCCGCTCATCGCCGGCACTCACCAAGGTAAGGCCCAGGGGACCGGCCAAGTTAAAGGCCGCCCCCTCCACCGGGACGCGTTCGGGCAGCTGGCCCACCAACCGGCGCTGGTTGATCGGTTTGAGATCCCCGCCCAGGACCAGCTCGCCGCCGGCCTCTTGCGCCTCCCATTCCTGGGCCAGGCGCAGCAGGGGACCGTACAGGGGCGGCTGGATAGTGCGCACTCGGTACGGGTCGCCGGCCTGCACCAGGCCCAGCTGCCGGCTGTGGGAACTCAGGTCCAGGCCCAGGTAGTACGCCGGCTTCAGGGCCTGCAGCCGGGTCTCTAGTTCGCCGGCGGGAGTCGCCCCTTTTTGCAGCTGCCGCCAACGGGCAGCCCAGGCCCGCATCCCGGCCAGGGCCTCAAAGTGGCCGGCCGTAGCCACCAGCAGCACGCTGCGCTGTGGCGGGCGGGCAGCCAGGACCCCGGCCACTTCGAGCCAGGCGGCCACCCCACAGGCCTGCTCGGCCCCCGGCGCCAGGGCCGGCACCGGCGAAATGGCATCGTAGTACGCCCCGATCAGCACCCCTTCCTTCCCCAGTTCCGGGTCCGTGCCGGGAATGATGCCCACGAGGGTCTGGGCCTCCACCTGCTGCCAGCTCATGCGGCCCCACAACCGGCCCCGCAACGCTCCTTTAGCCAGGCGCTCCCGCAAAATCTGGCTGGCCGCCTCGGGGGCGTAGAACCTGGGCAGGTCGGCGGGCGTGGAGAGGAATTTGGCCTCCCCCTCCCGGCGGTGGGCGCGTTCGGGGGTGGGCGGGGCGAGGAAAATCGCCGCCACGGCCCCCAGGTCGAAAACCTCGACCCAGTTCAGCCCGCAGTCGTACTCCAGCACCGCGATGCCACCCTCCACCTGCAGGTGGTTCAGCTCTCCGGGCCCGGCCCGGCCCGCGTAGACCAAGGACGCGCTGAGTCCGCCGGGAGGAAGCGTGGAGGTGCGAGCCAGATTGGGCCACATGCCGTGCAGCGCCAGCGGTGCCCCCCCCTCCAACTCCAACCCGGCCCCCTCGTCCACCGGCACCGGCACCTGGAAGGGCGCGCGGTACACCTGGGCTACCCCCCGGGCCCGCAGCTGGGCCTCCAGGTAATCGGCGGCGACCGAAGCCCCTGGATACCCGGTGACCCGCGAGCCCAGCCCCGCCAGCCGGGCGATGTGCCCCTGCAGCTTTTCTTCCAGGAGCTGGGCCACGGCCGGGCCAGCCAGGCAAAAGGCCAGCGCCACGGCGATCCACCCGTGGGTCAGCGCTTGACATAAACATCTTGTAGGATTCATTTTATGAATGTTGTACGGTGCCACCGCGCCCTCACCAGGAGAGTCCGGCATGAGCTGGTTCGAGAAGATGAAGTCCGGGTTCAAGACCGGGAGCAAGCGGGAGATTCCAGCCGGGATCTGGTCCAAATGCCCCAAATGCAGCTTTTCGACTTATCAGCAGGCCCTGGAGCGCAACTGCTGGATCTGCGCCGAGTGTAACTTCCACTACCCCATCGGCCATCAATATTATTTGGAACTGCTCACCGACACCGGCACCTTTGTCGAACTGGACGACCGGCTCACCGCCGCCGATCCGCTGCGTTTCAAGGATACCAAGCGCTACACCGACCGCCTCCGGGACAGCAAGAAGGCCAGCGACTTGAACGAGGCGATCTGCACCGGAGTCGGTCGGCTCGGCGGGTATCCGGTGGCCCTGGGGGTGATGGACACCCGCTTCATCCTGGGCAGCCTGGGCAGCGCCACCGGTGAGAAGATCAGCCGCCTCATCGACCGGGCCATCGCCGAGCGCCGCAGCCTGTTGCTGGTCTGCCAGTCGGGCGGGGCGCGTATGATGGAGAGCGCCTACTCGCTGATGCAGATGGCCAAGATCAGCGCCAAGCTGCATCAGCTCGCCCTCGCCAGACTGCCCTACATCGCCATCCTCACCGATCCCACCTACGGCGGGGTTACGGCCAGTTTTGCCATGTTGGGGGATGTAATCCTGGCTGAGCCGGGGGCCCGCATCGGTTTTGCCGGGCCCGAGGTGATCAAGCAATTCCTCAAGGTCGAATCCCTGCCCGAGGGTTTTCAGCGCTCCGAGACCGTGCTCCGGCACGGTTTTATTGACCGGATTGTGCGCCGCGACGAGTTACCCGCCACCACCAGCCGGCTGATTGCCCTGTTGACCGCCGGAGAAGCTGCGGCCTAGGTCAAAACAGGTTCCGGTACTTCAGCCCCATGTAGGCCTGCTCCGCCGAGAGCCCCAGATCCAGGCGGATGACGAAGTCCGCGTTCCAGTAGATCCGCCCTCCCACCCCGGCCGTCCAGTGCAACCCGTCCGGACTGACCTCGGGCAGCCGGTGCCAGACCCGGCCGCTGTCCACGAAGAGGATCGCCTTCCATTCCAGGTTCTGCCCGAACCACCGGGTGGTGCGCAGCAGATAACGGGCCTCGGTGTTGGTGAAAAAACGCACGTTGTCGGTGAAACGCTGGGAGTCGAAACCGCGCAGCACATCGCCGCCGCCCAACCCCTTGATGCGCCGACTGCCGCCGATCTCGCCATAGGCGTAGAGGGGGATGGAACCAGTGAGCACCTCAAAGACCGAGCGGTGCCCAAGAGTCAGACGCGGAGAGGCTAGCCAGTAGCGCGCATCGGTAAAGGTGAAGCGCCGGAAATCGATCTGCTCGAGGAAAAGGGCAAGCAGGGAGTTGCGCGAACTCTCGTAGGACCACTCCTGATAGGTCCCCACCAGGGGCATGACTTCGTCGTCGCGGGTGTCCCACTGGAGGGTGGCGCTGACAAAGCCGGTGCTGCCACCCACGACCCCGCCGGGGGTGCCGGCGTCCACATAGAAGGAACGCCCGCCGCGCGGCGCAATATCGGTGCGTTCCATACCCAGACCCGCGGACATGGAGAGTGGCCCGTAAAGTTGGCGCAGCAGGCTGAAGATGAACCGGGGCTCTTCGAGGATGTAGTAGTAGTAATCCTCGTCTTTGACCTGCTGACCGCTGGGGTCGATGAAATCTTTGGAGGTGTTGTTGCCCCGGCCGTAGTAGCGGGCGCGCAGGTTGCGCTCCATGCTGGTCACCAGTTGCACCCCGAAGTTGGTGCCGGAGATACGCGGCACCTTGAGTCTGAGAAAGTAGTCGGTCTTGCCTTCGGAGGAGCGCACAGCGTGTAGGATAAACTTGTAGCGGTAGGGTCGGCGCCGGTAGTCGGCCCACTGGATGCGGGCCCCGTAGTTCCATCCCGTGCGGGGACTGTAGTAGACTACTGGCAGGCCGGTGACACCGTAGGGCACTCCGGCGATATTGAACTGCTTACGCTTGGCCACCCAGCGCAACTTATCGGCAGTGGTCCACTCTTCGCCTTTGACGTGCGGGAGACTGTCCTGGGTGGCAGACGTTATCCAGCCAGGGCCCGCCGCCCGGCCAGGACCCGCCCAACCGAGGACCAGCAATCCGCCCAGCAATGCCACCCAGAGCCCCCGCTCGCCCCTCGCCGCATATGGTCGCGCAGCCCCAGGCATCAGGGCTGCTCGAAGCGCCGGCGGTCCGCACCCTCCACCAGCGCATCCAGGGCCAGGCGGATGGGCGTCAGGGCCACCTCGCCCCGGCTCAGGGCGGCGATGTCCCCCCGCCCTTGGGGATCGTTGGTCCGCAGCCCTTCCAGGTGGTAGGCAAAGTGATTGGCCTCCTGGTCGGGGGCAAAAAAGGAGCCGTAGCAACTGGAGGTGAGGGCAGCGAAGCGGCGGGGGGTGTGCGGCGCGACTTCGGCGGGCATATTGACATTGAGGAGCGAGGCGCCCTCGGGCAGGCCGGCACGCCACACCTCGGCGGCGATCTGGCCGGCCACCTGCGCGGCGTTCTCCCACAGGGCGGGGGCCCCGGCATCGCGGTGCTGGCGCCAACGGGTGTAGTCCTCCGCCTTCAACTCCACCGAAAAGGCCAGGGCCGGCAGCCCGGCCAGGGCCCCTTCGATGGCCGCCCCCACCGTGCCCGAACTGAGAAAGTAGGCCAGCCCGGCATTGGTCCCCACATTGACCCCCGAGACCACCAGGGCCGGCCGCGAAGGAAACAAGGTGTACATGCCCAGGTTGGCGCAATCGGCCGGGTACCCTTCCAGCGCCCAGACCCCGAACTCCTCGCGCTGGAGTTGCCGGATTTCGAGCTGGCCAAAACGCGACAGGACCTTGGAGGCCCAACTGCGTTCGCTGGCCGGCACCACCGCGCGCACCAAAGCAATGGGCGACAGGCGGCGCAGGAGCGGGACCAGGGCCGGGGAATCCACCCCATCGTCGTTGGTCACCAAAATCCAGGGTTCTTCGGCTGCCTCTGCCACCTCGCCCTCGCCGGCAATGGGTTGGTGCGGACTAGTTTGGCTGATATATTATCAAATATCTCCTTGTCCACCAACAACCGGGCAAGCTATTTTGGCGGTACGGCCCTTTATCGCACCCTTTTTCCCATGAACCAGGCCCTGCTCCTCCAAGAACTCGAAACCCTGGCCGCCCAGTTGGGTGTGGAGGTGCGCTACGAAGACCTGGAAAGCAGCGGCGGTCTGTGCCGCTATGGGAGCAAACTCTGCCTAATCGCCAACCGCCATCTCCCGCTGGCCGAGCGCATCCGCCTGCTCAGTCGCGAGTTGGGTCGCCTGCCTCTGGAGGGTGTTTTTCTGCGCCCTTCCGTGCGCGAATTGCTAGAAAATCGGTCGACACTCTACACAGAATTGTAGACCTATCCCTACTAAGTGGGTTATATTTAGAGTTAACTAGAGCTCGCGCTGCGCTCCCCTGGCTTCCCCTGTCTCCCGACCACCGAAGAGGACCCTCATGTCCTTTCTCTATCTTGCTTTGTTTGGCGCCCTGACTTTGATGACGGTATTGCCGGCCCGGGCGCTAGACTTCTACGTGAACAGTTCTCCCGCAGTGGGCGATGACCGCCGCAGCCTGCAGAGCGCCCAAGATCCGGCCACCCCCTTCCGCACCATCACCCACGCCCTGCGCATCGCCCACCTAGTGGGTGAGGGCCGGCCCCACGTCATCCACATTCCCGCAGGGACCTACTCGCCCAGCACCACGGGCGAGACCTTTCCCCTGGTCATCTCCCAGACCCGGATCTACCTAGCCACCAGCGGGGTGATTACCTTCGATGCCGAGAGGAAGTCCAATTTCTTTCGTATCACCGCCCCCACCAGCGATTTTGTCATCCAGGGCATCACCTTCCGCAACGGCCTCGCCGAACAGGGCGGCGCTATCTACGCCGAGACCTGTTCTCTGCGCGTGGTCAGCAACATCTTCCTCAACAACCGCGCCACCGGCAGCGGCCAGGTCCTCTACGCCAAGAATGGCCGCGTCAAGATCTTCAACAACCTGATGCGCGACAACGGCGCCACCGGCGACACCGGGGCCGTGCTCTCCCTGCACAACACCTTTGCCGATACCACCCAGCGCGAAATCATCCGCAACAACACCTTCTACTGGAACCTCGCACCAGCGATCCAGACCTCGGGCAACCGGACCGACATCAGCAACAACACCTTCTCCAACCCAGAAAACACCGAGGCTCCGGGATATGTCGCACCGCCGGCCATCCTCGACGCCTCACCCGACGCTTTGCCCCTGGTGCGCTACAACATGTTGTGGCGGACCCCCATCTTCTACATCTCGGACCAGGCCGACAGCATCAAACTGGCCAAGACCGTGCGCGACACTGTCACCCTGGCCGAAGCCGGCGTCCAGGTGCCCGCCTTCATCCTCAACCAGCCGGATACGCTGGTCAAGGCCGGCTCCACCTACCTCTTCGAGCCTCAGTTTGATAAAAACAAGCAGGTGTTTACTTTCTCACTTGGTGACCCAGGCCGCCCTTTGCCTGCCGGTATCTCGCTCACTGCTGTAAATGAGCAGAAGCAGATCCGCTGGGTAACCACTCTGGCCGACACGGGCCGAGCGGCTATATATCTCCGGATCGGCGATGGCCAGAGAAGTGATGCTTATCTGGACTACCACATCCGGGTCTATACCCCCGAGACCTTCCCCGATACCACTGACAAGGGCCCCGTCATCACCATCAGCCTGGTGCCCGACACCGTGACGGCCGTCAGCCGGTTCAACGCTCTGCTCCCGACCTTCTCCAGAGCGGCCAGCGCCGGCAACAACAAGTACCTCAACCCAAAGTTCATCAATGCCGCCAACAGCCGCTTCGAACTTGATCTGGGTTCACCTGCCATCGATGCAGGCAATCCCATCGTCGCCCTTCGCGACGGTCCAGGCAACCGCAACGACCTGGGCCTTTTTGGCGGGCCGGGCAATGCCGGCACGCCGGCGGCGGACACCACCTTCAAGGAACTGAAGATCACCAACCTGCCCGACAGCACTGCCACCGAGGGCCAGGTCTATAGCTATGCGCCGATCTTGCTCAACCATGGCGCAAATGAGATCGACATTATCGACCTGATTCCGGGTCTCAATGTCCCCTCCAGCATGAGCCGCGCTTTTGGCCAGCCCTCGCCCATCCGCTGGACGCCGGCCAGCGGCGACACCGGCACCTATTTAATCGGAGTGACCGTCTACCTAAAAACTAGTGGTCAGGGGCGTCAGTATTTCCCGCTGCGGGTGAAACCGGCCAACGAGCCGCCCCGGGTGAACAGCAACCCAGACACCCTGGCTTATGAGGATTCACTCTTCACCTATGCCATCAGCGCCACCGACCCCAACGGCGATACCATCGCCTATTCAGTGACCACGGGCCCTACCGGCCTGAGCGTCAATGCCACCGGCAGGGTCAGTTGGACTCCCACCCAGGCCCAGGTGGGCGTGGATACGGTGGAAATCAGCCTCACCGATGCCAAGGGTGCTGCCACGGTGCACCGTTTCATCGTCACCGTGCGCAATACCAACGACCCGCCCCTCATCACCAGCCAGCCCGACACCCTGGTAGCCGAAGACGCAAGCTACGCCTACGACTTGGCCGTGACCGATCCGGACCCAGGCGAGACCCTCAGCTACCGCTTGCTGCCGAGCCAGTTCCCCGTCGGCATGACCATCACCAGCCAGGGCAAGGTGCGCTGGCGACCCACGCAGACCCAGGTGGCTCGCCACACCGTCAAGATAGAGGTCAAGGATCTGGCCGGAACCATTGCCACCCAGAGCTATTTCCTGCGGGTCACCGCCACCGACGACGCGCCCCTCATCAGCAGCCAGCCCGACAGCAACGCCACCGAGGACCAGTTGTACCGCTATGTGGTGAGCGCCACCGACGAGGAAAACGGGGTCCTGAGTTATGCCCTGACCGGCGCGCCCACAGGCATGGCGGTCAGCACCGCCGGGGTGGTCGAATGGACCCCGACCCAGGCCGATGTGGGGCGGCGCACCGCCACCTTGCGGGTGAGCGATCCGGGCAGCCACACGACCTCGCAGAGCTTTGCCGTGGTGGTGGCAGCCGTCAATGATGCGCCCAGAATCACCAGCCACAGTCCGGCCACGAGTACCGGGCCGGTAGTAGTTCCCCCGCTCCTGCCGCTGCAGTTTTCCATCACGACCAGCGACGAGGAGGGCGATTCCCTGACCTATGGCTGGCAAGTCAATGGCCTCACCCGGGCCGGTGCCTCAGGGCCGAGCCTCTCCCTGACGCCCAGCGCCACCAAGCTGGACACGGTCGAGGCCCTGGTCTGGGATGCAGCCGACACCACCACCTTTTCGTGGGCTGTAGACGGCCGCAGCATCCCGCGGCTCTCCCTCGACACCAGCGCCGTGGACTTTGGCCAGGTGGCCCTGAGCGACACCGGTCGGGTGGTGCGGGTGGTGCGCAATGCCGGCAACGGCCCCCTGCAAATCTCGGACCTGCAGATCGGCGATCTCGCCTTTTCCGCCCTCTTTACCTCCAGCACCTTGGCGGCGGGGGATTCCACCCGCCTGGAACTGCGCTTCATCCCGGCCGGGCTGGAGCCGAAGCAGAGCACCATCCGCTTCGCCGCCAACGATCCCACCCAGCCCGCGGTGCAGCTGCGGGTGACCGGCGCTGGCGTGGCGGCGCGTCAGCCAACCGGAGACTTCGACGGCAGTGATTTGGTCGATTTCGACGACTTCTTCCTTTTCGCCGACCACTTCGGCAGCCAGGACCCGGTCTACGACCTGGACCACGGCGGCCTGGTTGATTTCAACGACTTTTTCATTTTCGCCGACCATTTTGGGGAACGGGCAGCTCCGGCCCTCAAGCGGGTGCTGCCCCCTCGTCAGCCGGCCAATGCCCCGGCCCTCAAACAGGTCGTGCCCTCCCACCGGCCGGCAAATCAGGCCCCTTAGGCGGTCCTGCTTCCTTGACAGCCTATATACTAGACCCTATATTTTGCCCCTTCTCAGCCAACCTCGAGCTTGAATCGCAGAAAGAGTAATCCCTCATGCCCAAGATCAAGACCCACAAGGCTTCAGCCAAGCGTATGAAGGTGCGCAAGGGCGGCACCATCAAACGCCGCAATGCCTATGCCACCCACTTGTTAGGGGGCCGGTCGAGCAAACGCAAGCGCGGCGCCCGCAAAAATTCGCTGGTCTCCTCGGCCGATATGGACAAGGCTCGGCTGGCGCTGGGCCTCAAGTAGGCCAGACCGGCACTTGACGCCGGCCAGTTCCACTGGTTTTCATTTGACGGAGATTCTCCATGCCTAGGGTAAAACACGGGGTAGCCACCAAGAAGCGCAAAAAGAAGCTGCTCAAACAAGCTCGCGGCTTTTGGGGCGCCAAGAGCCGCCTCTACCGCACCGCCCAGGAAGCTGTCAACCGGGCCAAAGTCTACGCCTACCGCGACCGCCGCAACAGAAAGCGCGACATGCGCAGCCTGTGGATCATGCGCATCAACGCCGCCGCGCATCTGCACGGCCTCTCCTACAGCAGGATGATCCACGGGCTTTCCAAGGCCGGGATCGAGATCAACCGCAAACTCCTGGCTGATCTGGCGGTCCAAGAACCGGTGGCCTTTGGTGCCATCGCCGAAAAGGCCAAAGCCCATCTCTAGACATCTCCGGTAACGCGTTTTTTTCCTGAGCCCTCCCCGGTACAGGGAAGAGTGTTTGACTGTCTTCTGTGGACCATAATCCACAGAAGACAGTCCCCTTTTCGCTCCACCCTCTTTGCCTTTAGCCGCCATGCTAGAAGAGATCGAAGAGCTGCGCCGACAGGCGCTGGCCGAAATTGCGGCGGCAGTCGAGCTGCAGGCGCTGGAGGAATTGCGCGTCCGCCACCTGGGCCGCCGCAGCCGGCTGCGGGAGGTCATGAGCCAGCTAGGCAGCCTGGGCGCTGACCAGCGCCCGGCCGTGGGTGCCGCCTCGGGCAGCGCCCAAAAGGCGATACAGGAAGCCCTCGACCAGTGCAAGGCCGCCCTGCAGGAGGCGGCTGAGGCCGGCACCGCCCTCGACGTGACCCTGCCCGGCCACCGGCCCCTCAGCGGCCATCTGCACCCCCTCAACAGCCTGGCCGAGGAGCTTTCGTCCATCTTTCAGCGCCTCGGCTTTTCGGTGGTCGACGGCCCGGAGATCGAGGACGAGTACCACAACTTCGACGCCCTCAACACCCCTGCCGACCACCCGGCCCGCGACCTGCAGGCCACCTTCTACCTGGAGGGATGCGGTCTGCTGCGCACCCAGACCTCCACAGTACAAATTAGAATCATGGAGACCACGCCACCGCCGGTGCGCGTCGTCGCCCCGGGCCGCTGCTACCGCCGCGATGCCGTGGACGCCACTCATCATTTCACCTTCCACCAGATCGAGGGACTCTGTGTCGACCGCCAGGTCTCCCTGGCCGATCTGAAGGGCACCCTGGTGACCATGGCCCGGCAACTGCTCGACCCGCAGACCCGGGTGCGCTTCCGGCCCCATTTCTTCCCCTTCACCGAACCGAGTGTGGAGTACGACTTCTCCTGCTCCCTGTGCCGGGGAGAAGGGCAGGGCTGCCGGGTGTGCAAGGGCACGGGTTGGATCGAGATCGGCGGGGCGGGCATGGTGGACCCGGCGGTTTTCGAGGCGGTGGGGTACGATCCCGAGCAGTACAGCGGTTTCGCCTTCGGCATCGGCATCGAACGCATCGCCATGATCCGCCACGGCATCGACGATATCCGCTTGTTCCTCGAAAGCGATTTGCGCTTCACCCGGCAGTTCTGAGCCAAGCGAATGAAGATTACCTACAACTGGCTAAAAGAGTTCACCGAAGTCCCCTGGCCCTGGCCCGAGTTGGTCGAGCGGCTCACCATGACCGGCCTGGAACGGGAAGGGGTAGAGGACCTGGGCAGCCGCTATCAGGGCCTGGTGGTGGGCCAGGTACTGGAACGCCAGCCCCATCCCAACGCCGACCGGCTCTCGGTCTGCCAGGTGGAGCTGGGCGGCATGGTGCAGACCATTGTCTGTGGGGCCCCCAATGTGGCGGCTGGCCAAAAGGTGGCCGTCATCCTGCCCGGCCACGAGTTGCCGGACGGCACCAAAATCCGCAAGAGCAAAATCCGCGGGGTGGAATCGGCGGGCATGATCTGCTCCCAGGCCGAGCTGGGCCTGGGCAGCGACGGCGAGGGCATCCTGGTGCTGCCAGACGAATTGCAGGCCGGCGCGCCCTTTGCGTCCCAAGTGGGCCTCGACGAGGTGGTCCTCGATTTCGAGGTCACCCCCAACCGCCCCGACTGCCTGAGCCTGCTGGGCCTGGCCCGCGAGGTGCACGCCCTCACCGGCGGCCCGCTGCGCCTGCCCCCGCACCAGGTGACCGAGTCGGGCGCGCCCACCGCGCAGTCCGCCGCGGTCGCCATCGAGGACCCCGAAGGCTGCCCGCGTTATGTGGCCAGAGTCATCCGCGGAGTGCGCATCGGCCCTTCGCCTCTGTGGCTGCAGCACCGGCTGCGGGCCTTAGGCATGCGGCCCATCAACAACGTGGTCGACGCCACCAACCTGGTTATGCTGGAGCTAGGCCAGCCCCTGCACGCCTTTGACCTGGGAACCCTGGCGCAGTCGCGCATTGTGGTGCGCCGCGCCCGGGCCGGCGAAACTCTGGAAACCCTCGACGGGGCCCGCCGCACCCTGGACGAGGAGATCCTGGTCATTGCCGACGGTGAGCGGCCAGTGGCGATCGCCGGGGTGATGGGCGGCCTGCACTCGGAGGTTACCGAAGGGACCACCGACCTCCTCCTCGAAAGCGCCTACTTCAACCCGACCCGCATCCGCCTGGGCCGCACCCGCCTGGGCCTGAACACCGAGGCCTCGATGCGTTTCGAGCGCGGCGGCGACTGGGAAATGCCCCCCCTGGCGGCTGACCGGGCGGCCCTCCTCATCGCCCAGTTGGCCGGCGGCCAGGTCGCCCCGCAGGCCCTGGACGTGTACCCCAGCCCCTTGCCCCGCGCCCAGGTTTCGCTGCGCCTGGAGCGGCTCAACCGTTTGCTGGCCACCGCCCTGGACCAGACTGCCTGCACCCGCATCCTAGAATTGCTGGGCTGCCAGGTCGAGGCCGCCCAGGGTGTCCTCCAGGTCCTGGCCCCCAGCTTCCGCCCCGATCTGCGGCGCGAGGTGGACCTGATCGAGGAAGTGGGCCGCATCTACGGCTACGAACACATCGAGCCCAGCCAGGTGGCCCAGATTCCCCTGGCACCTTCGGCCTCGGCCCACACCCTGGCCCACCAGTGGCGCCATCAGTTGGCCGGCCTGGGCCTGGACGAAGTGGCCACCAATACCATCATCGAGCGCAAATGGCTGGAACAGGCCGGTGGCGAGGAGGAGCCGGTGGTGTTGGTCAATCCGCCCACCGAGTCCCAGTGCCTGCTGCGCCCCACGCTGGTGCCCAGCCTATTGGAGGTGGCCCGGCGCAACTTTAACCAGCGGGCCACTCGGGTGGCGATCTTTGAACTGGGCAAATGTTTTTCCCAAACTGGCGGGAAGCGCCGCGAGCAGTTGCGCTTGGGCGGCCTGTGGGCCGGACGCGCTTCTGCCTCCCCATGGAAGGCCGACTGGCAGCCGGTCGGGTTTCTCGACCTCAAGGGCGTGTTGGAAGTCTTTCTCGAAAAGATGCCCACCCGTTTCGAGGCCGCCGCCCATCCGCTCTACCGCCAGGGGCACTGTGCCGCCATCCTGGCGGGCGAGCGGCGGCTGGGTTGGGGGGGGGAACTGCGGCCGGCTCTGGCCGCCGCCTTTGATCTTGACCTGCCAGTTTATATCTTTGATCTGGATTGCCAGGCACTGGCCGAGGTGTTGCAGGGCCGGGAGCGGGGATTCCACCCGCTGCCCAAGTTCCCGCCCATCGAGCGCGATCTGGCGGTGGTGCTGCGGGCCGAGGCCCCCGCCGCCCAGGTCCTAGCCCAGGCGCGGGCCGCTGCACCCGAGCTGATCGAGTCGGTCGAGGTGTTCGACCACTACCAGGGGGACCAGATTCCCCCCGGGTACAAGAGCCTGGCTTTCACCATCCGGTTGCGCTCGGCCGAGCGCACGCTGGAAGATCGCGAGGCCAGCCAGGTAGTCGAGCAAATCCTGCACCGCCTCGCCGAGACCTTTGACGCCCGGCTGCGCTGAGAGCCGGGGAGATTCAGCATCCACGAGGAGAGGGGAGCCTTATGGCAGTGGACAGCAACTTCGCAAGGCTGGAAGAGGAGGTCAACCGCCTCCTGGAACTTCTGGGCCGGCTCAAACAGGACAACACCGAACTGCAGGGACAGGTTGAGGAGTTGCGGACGGAAAACACGGAGCTCAGAAACCTCAGCCAACATCTGCAGCAGGCCGAACAGGACGCGGTGAAGAATCGCGAGGAGGTCAAGAGCCGCATCGAGGGCCTCCTCAGCCGCCTAGACGCCGTTCACTCCTGAATCATAAGGAGCGCCCCATGGCCGAGTCCGATGCCGCCCGCTTGATCGTCACCATCAACGGCAAGAACTACACCTTTGCTCTCACCCCCGAGCAGCGGGCCGAACATATCCAGGAAGTGGCCCAACTGGTCGATGAGCAGATGCGCCGCATCTCCCAGGAACACCATGTGCAATCGCCCCTGCAACTGGCCATCCTGGCCGGCCTAAACCTGGTCGAGGAGTTACACAAGCTAAAGGCCGACTACCAGGAAGCCGAGTCCGAGATCTCCCAGCGCACCTCCAGGCTGGCGGCCTCGCTGGGACGCGTTTTTCAGGGTGCTACCGATACACCCCGCTAGGAATAAATAGCAACTAAGAAATTTTTAGGTAACAATAGAAAGGTATCGCCCCGTGGGCGAAGTAGTGCTCGTCGCCGCTGTTTTTGTTTTTGCCTTTCTCTTCGGCTGGCTGGCCAACGGCAAGATCCGTCGGGGCAAGCAGGAAAATGCCCAGGCCCAGACCGCTGCGCTCATCGAGGAGGCCAAAGCCGAAGCGGAGGACCTCAAGAAAACCGCCCTGCTCGAAGCCAGGGAAGAATGGCGCCGCCAGCAGGAGCCGCTCGAGCGCGAGCAGGAAAGCGCCAAGCGCGAGCTGCGCGAGCAGGAGGGCAAGCTCCAGGACCGCGAGCAGCAGCTCGACCGCAAGGTGGACGTGCTGGCCAGCAAGGAACGCACCTTGGTCAAGCAGGAGCAGGAGCAGGAAAGGCGGGAGGAGCACACCGCCGCCGCCGAAAAGGAAGCCGAGGCGTTGGTGCTCCAGCAGCGCCAAAAGCTAGAGCACCTGGCCGGCCTCAGTCAGGCCGAGGCGCGCCGCGCCCTCATCCTCCAGCAGGAGGAAAATGCCCGCCAGTTTGCGGCGCGCAAGGTGAAGGAGATCAAGGACCACGCCATCGCCAACGCCAACCGCGAGGCCCGCGAGATCATCGTCCGCTCGGTACAGCGCTTCGCCGTGGATCTGGCGGTGGAGAGCACCATCTCGGTGGTACACCTGCCCACCGACGAGATGAAGGGGCGCATCATCGGCCGCGACGGCCGCAACATCCGCTCCTTTGAGTTGATCACCGGCATCGAGGTGATCGTCGACGACACCCCCGGCATGGTGATGCTCTCCGGCTTCGATCCCCTGCGCCGTGAAATCGGCAAAAACACCCTCGAGAAATTGATCCTAGACGGGCGCATTCACCCCGGACGCATCGAGGAAGTCTACGAAAAGGCCTGCCAGGACGTGGCGGAGATGATCCGCGAGTCCGGCTCCAAGGCCGCCTTCGACCTGGGCCTGCACGACCTGGCCGAGCCGCTCCTGGAGCTCTTGGGCAAGTTGCGCTTCCGCACCAGCTACGGCCAGAACCTGCTCACCCACAGCAAAGAAGTTGGCTACCTGGCGGGCATGATGGCCGAGGAATTGCAGCTGGACGTGGCCCTGGCTCGCCGGGCCGGCCTGCTCCACGATATCGGCAAGGCCCTAGACAACGAGGTGGGCAGCGATCCGGCCCAGACCAGCGCTGCCCTGGCGCGCAAGTGCGGCGAAAGCGCCGAGGTGGTCAACGTCATCGAGACCCACCACCAGAGTCTGCCCGCCCGCTCGCTGATCGCCGCCCTGGTCGACGCGGCCAACGACATCTCCACCGGCCGGCCAGGAGCGCGCAAGGAGAAGGTCGAGGAGTATATCCAACGCCTCAAACACGTCGAGGCCATCGCCCTCTCCTACCCCGGGGTGACCAAAGCCTACGCCCTGCAAAGCAGCAAGGAAGTGCGGATATTGGTGGACAGCGCCGTGGTCGACGACGCCTACGCCGACCAGCTGGCCGACGAGATCACCGACCGACTCGAGGAAGAACTCGACCAGCTCGGCCAGCTCAAGGTCTGCCTCATCCGCGAAGTGCGGGCCATACATTACGCCCGTTGAGCCATCCGCCCCACCCCGCACCCCGCTTCACCCTCCTGCAGGTCCCTTGACAGCCGACTCAGCTTGAGCCTTTGTATTTCCCCATGATCGATGCCCATGTGCACATCTGGACTGCGGATACCCAGCGCTATCCACTGGCGCCCGGATTCAATCCACAAGATTTCTGGTATCCCAGCTTTTCGGCTGAGGAACTGGCGCAACTCGCCCGGCCCTTGGGTGTACGGCGCTGGAATCTGGTGCAGATGACCTGGTATGGCCTCGACCACCGCTATATCGCCGACACCATCGCCGCCGATCCCGAGCATTTTGTCGGCACCGGAATCATCCCGGCAGTCTGCGATGTGGCTCTGCCAGGTCCGGACGCCACCATGGTGGCGCTGGCGCAACAGGGCGTGGTGGCCTTCCGCCTGCGGGGTCGCAGCACCCGCCCGCCACTGGGAGACGGGGAGGCGTGGATGGCCCACCCAGGGTACGAGCGGATCTTCGCCGCCGCCGCCGCCCACAACCTGGGCCTGAGTTTCCTGATGTCCCCACCCGATCTGCCCGAGTTAGACCGGATGTGCAGCCGCTTTCCCGAGGCCCCAGTGATCATCGACCACTTATGCATCCTCGGGCGAAGCGGCTCGACCACCGCAGAACTGGAGGCGCTCTGCCGAATGGCGCGCCACCGCAGGGTGATGGTGAAGGTCGGGGCTTTCTATGCCCTGGGAGCGCGCACCCCGCCCTACCTCGACCTCTTGCCCCTGGTCCGCCGGGTGGTGGAGGCCTTTGGGCCGGAGCGCTGCATGTGGGAGAGCGACAGTCCCCACCAGGCCAAGCCACCCCACAGCTACGAGGCTGCCCTGGCCCTCATCGCTGAACATGCCACCTTCCTCAGCCTAGACGACCGGGAGCAAATCCTCCGGCGCACGGCTGAGGACTTTTTCTTTGGGCGCCAAGGGCCGGGCGGCTGATCTGAGGCCGGTCCGCTCTCCCCTTGACCCTGTCCCCCTTTCGCCGTACCCTCTCTCCACCTCATCCACACCCCTGTGTCCCCTATGGAATTTGTCGGTCCCGGCGCCACCCAGGATGCCCCCTTCACCGTCTCCCAGCTCACCGGCCAGGTGAAGGAGTTCTTGGAGAGTCTGCCGCCCTGCTGGATCATCGGCGAGGTCTCCAAGTTCACCCTCCAGCCCTCAGGGCACCGGTACTTCTCCCTCAAGGACGAGGGCAGCCAGCTCGACTGCGTCTTGTTCAAGTTCCAGAGCCGCGGTCTCAGCTTCACCCCCGAGCCGGGCATGAAGGTCATGGTCTACGGCCAGCTGACGGTGTACCCGCCGCGGGGCACCTATCAGTTCCGCGCCCAGCAGGTGCAGCCCGCCGGGGTGGGCGAGCTGGCCCTGGCCTTCGAAAGGCTCAAGGCCCGGCTGGAGGCCGAGGGGCTCTTCGCCCAGGAGCGCAAGCGTCCCCTACCCCGCTTTCCGCGCCAGGTAGGCGTGGTCACTTCGCCCACAGGGGCAGCCATCCGCGACATCATCCAGGTCCTGGGGCGACGGGCACCCGGGGTGCAGCTCATCCTGCGGCCGGCCAAGGTGCAGGGCGTGGGCGCCGCCGAGGAGATCGCCCAGGGCATCGCCGACTTGAACCGCCATACTGAGGTGGATATATTGATCGTCGGTCGCGGGGGCGGCTCGCCCGAAGACCTGTGGTCTTTCAACGAAGAAGTAGTGGCCCGGGCCATCTACGCCTCGCCCGTGCCGGTGATCTCGGCGGTAGGCCACGAGATCGACTACACCATCGCCGACTATGTGGCCGACTACCGAGCGCCCACCCCATCGGCCGCTGCCGAGGTGGTGGCCCAGGATTACGGAGTGTTGCACCAGCAGGTGGCCCAGTGGCGCCGGCATCTGGGCCGAGCCATGGCGTACGGGTTGGAGGCACGCCAGCAACGCCTGGAACAATGCGCCCCTCGCCACTTGTGGGCACGACTGCGCGATCACCTCGAAGAACGCGGCCAGTACGCCGACGAACAGCGCCAGAATCTGGCCGCCGCCTTTGACCGGCGCGGATGCCAGTTGGTCGAGCGCCTGGACCGGGCGGCTCTGCGCCTGGAGGCCCGCAGCCCGCTGGCCAACCTGGGCCGGGGTTTCGCCTACGTCCAGCGCCCCGACAGCCAGCCGGTGCGCAGCCAGCGCGAACTGGCGGTCGGCGACCCCCTGGTCCTGCGTTTTTCCGCGGGCCGGGCCTTTTGCCGCGTGGAGGAGTTACACGATGAGTGAACACCCGACAGGTACCCAGCCCGTCTCCTTTGAACAGGCCCTGAAGCAACTGGAGGACAGCGCCACGCGCCTGGAACAGGGCGAACTCCCCCTCGAAGAGGCCCTACAGATTTTCGAGCGGGGCGTCGCCGCCTCGCGCGCCTGCGCCGGCTACCTGGACCAGGCCCGCAAACGAGTGCAGGTCCTGCAAGAGGACCAGGAGGGCAACTTCAGCCTGGAGTTTCTGGATGGAGACGAGGAGACCGAGGACGCCTGAGCCAGACTGATGCTGACGCGGCTCTACATCAAGAACTTCGCCCTCATCGAAGAGGCCCTGCTCGAATTTGGCCCCGGCTTCAACGCCATCACCGGCGAGACCGGGGCCGGGAAGTCTATTGTACTCAATGCCCTCGAATCCGTACTCGGCGGCCAGGCCGGCGCCGAACTAGTGCGCAGCGGCGCCGACAAGGGCCTCGTCGAGGGCGTCTTTGAATTCTCCGCTGACCACCCGGTAACTGCCCGCCTCGAAGAGGCCGGCCTCCCCCTCGAAGAAGGCCAGCTGGTATTGCGCCGCGAGCTGTCGGCCCAGGGCCGCACCCGCGCCTTTGCCAATGGCCTGACCCTTTCGCTCAAACAGCTCAAGCAGGTAGGCGCGCTGCTGGCCGACCTGCACAGCCAGCACGAACACCACTCCCTGCTAGACACCGGGCTGCACTCCGTCTTCCTCGACGCCTTTGGTGGTCTGAATGTCCAGGCCGGGGAGGTAGCCCGCCTTTTCGACACCTGGGGCCAGAGCCGCCAGCGGGCCGAGCAGTTGCGCGGCGAACGCGAAGAGCTGCGCCGGGCCGAGGAATTGCGCGCCTTTCAACTCCAGGAAATCCGCCAGCTCAACCCAGTGCCGGGGGAAGAGGGGAAACTCGCCCAGGAACTCAAGGTGCTCGAGAATCTGGAGACCCTGGCCGAGACCACTACCCAGCTCTGCGATTTGCTCTACCAGGCCGAAGGCTCAGTGGCCGAATCGCTGGCCAAAGCGCGCCGGCAACTGGAGCGCCTTGCCGAGACCGACCCCCGCCTCCAGGCCCAGGCCACGGCCTTGGCAGGGCTGGTCTACGGCCTGGAAGACCTGGCCGGCAGCCTGGGCGAATACACCCGCCATCTGGAGACTAGCCCCGAACGCTGCGAGGAAGTGCGCGAACGGCTGGACGGCCTGCGCCGACTCAGCCAGAAATACGGCGGCACCCCAGAAGCCGTCCTGGAACTGGCCAGGCAGCTGGAGCATCAGGAAAACCGGGCCGGTCAGCTCGACAACCAACTGCGCCGCACCGAAGCGGAAACCGCAAACCTATTGAAGCGCTTCACCGCCGCCTGCCTGGCCCTCTCGACCGGACGCCGCAAGGCGGCCAAAGCCCTGTCGACGGTGGTGGAGAAGAGCCTGAGCAAGCTGGGCATGGAGCAGACGGTTTTCGCCGTGGAGCTGCAGGAAGAGCCCGACCCCCAGGGCCTGGTAGAGCGCGGGGACCAGCGCTGGCGGGCCGACGAGGGCGGCATGGAAAGGGTGGAGTTCTACATCTCGCCCAATGTGGGAGAGGTACCCCGCTCCCTGGCCCGCACCGCCTCGGGCGGCGAGCTGTCGCGCCTGATGCTGGCCCTCAAGGAGGTCATCGCCGACCAGGACCGGGTCTTCATCCTGGTCTTCGACGAGATCGACACCGGGGTCTCGGGCCGGGTGGCCACTGCCGTGGGCAAAAAGCTGCGGGCCCTGGCCTCCTCGCACCAGATCATCGCCATCACCCATCTGCCACAGATCGCCGGCCTGGCCCACACCCACTTCTCGGTGCGCAAGAGCCAGCGCCGGGGCCGCACCTTCACCGAGGTCCACCTGCTCGACGAGGGCGGGCGCGCCGAGGAACTGGCCCAGCTGCTGGCCGGCGAAAAAGTCTCGGCCAGCGCCAGGCAGCACGCCCAGGAGCTGCTGCGTTAGGACTAACCCATGGCGGCCAACCTGCTCAGCGCCCTGCGCGTCTTGCTCATCCCCTTGGTGCTCTACGGCTTGTCGCGGGATGGGCAGACCCTCTCCGCCAGCACCTTGAGCCTGATCCTGGTAATGGGAGCGAGCGACATTGTCGACGGGTACGTGGCCCGCCGCTGGGGCCAGTCCTCGGCCCTGGGGCAGATTCTCGACCCGGTGGCCGACAAGCTGGTGTTGGGCAGCCTGGGCCTGGGCCTGGTCTGGTGGTGGGGCTTTCCGCTCTGGCTGGTGCTGCTGCTCTTGGCGCGGGATGTGGTCATCCTCGCCGGCGGCCTGTATCTGTGGCGGCGGCGGGGCCTGGTGATCCCGGCCAATCGCCTGGGCAAGTACACCACCTTGTGTATGGGACTGGCCGTACTCAGTTATGTGCTGCCCGTCCCCGCTGCGGTGGGCCAAGGGCTGGTATACACCGCGGCGCTGCTGATCCTCGCCTCCAGCGCCGCGTACTGGAAACTGCTGCGCACCACCTACGCAACACCAAACCAAAGGAGTGGATCGTGAGCATCAATAACCTGCACAAGATCGCCATCGTCACCGACGACGTGGAGGCCGGGGTGAAGTTCTACACCGAAAAGCTCGGATTAAAAGTACTGGAGCGTTTCCCCAACGAGGGCGACGGGGATTTTGTCTTTCTGGAGGCCGGCAATGGGGTCATCCTGGAGCTGATGCCCGCCAAAACCATGCAGGCCCCCGTCGGCTTTCACCACATCTCGTTCCGGGTGGACAGCGCCGATCAAGCGGTGGTGGAACTGCGGGGCAAGGGGGTCGAGGTCAAAGGGGAGCCAGCACCTGCCGGCGACAGCGGCATCCGCCTGGCCTTCTTTGAGGGGCCCAACGAGATGAACCTGCAACTCTTTGAGCGGGATCGCTAAGACCTGATACGCCGCCTACTTCGTCTTGGCTAGGTCGCGCAGCCGCTCGCGGGCGTGGGAACTGTACTGGGCTTCCTGGCCGAACTGGGCCAGGTAAGCGTTGAAAATCTTCTGTTCCTCGGCTTTCTGCCCCAGGGCCTTGCAGGCGGCGGCCAGGTTGACGTACGCCTCGGGGAAGTCCGGCTTGAGGGCGATGGCCTTGCGGTAGAAGGGCTGGGCCTGGGCCTGATGGTTGCGCTCCTTGTAGAGCTGGCCCAGGTTGTTGTACGCCTCGAAGAAACTCGTATCGCAGCGGATGGCCTGTGCATAGGCAGCCTCGGCCTGGTCGAGGTCGCCGGCCATTTTGTAGATGAAGCCCAGGTTGTTGTGGGCCAGGGCATAATCCGGGCGGAAGCGCAAGGCCTGCTGGTACGCCGAGATGGCTTCCTGGGTCCGGCCCTGGCTATAATAGGCGGTCGCCAGGTTGAAATGCGCCTCAGGATAGGCCTCCTCAAGGGAGATGGCCCGCCGGTACGCAGCCACCGCCGAATCGGCCTGCCCGTAGCGTTCGTAGATCTGCCCGAGTTGGAAGTGGAGCAGAGGCGAGCTGGGCTGCCCTGCCAGCTGCTGGCGCACCTGGGATAGGGCCTGCTGCTGCTGGGCCTGCGCCGGATCGCCCGCCTCTTCCTTTTTGCCGCCGCATCCGGCCAGCAGCACCAGGGCCGCCAGCGCCAGCTTTCGTATTACACTCATTGTGGAGCTTTCTCCTTGCGCCAAAACACCCGCAGCGCATAACGCCACCCATACATGGAGAACAGATCGCGCTTCATCCATGGGCGGGTGAGGGGCTTGATGGTGATCAGGGTTTTCCAGTTGAGCACCTTTTTGAAGGGGATGGTCCCGGCTTCTGGCTGATAGATGCCGTACAGATCGTGTGGTCGGATCGGGACGGGTTCGCGCAGCACAAAGCGGTTGATCCCCTGTTGTCTGGGAACCACCAGTTCGCTCTCCCCCACCAATTCTAGGTTGTCTCTGCCCTGGTCGAAGCGCATGATCAGCAACTTGACCGGGCGCAATTCCCGGGCCTCGAACTCCCAGGCAAAAACCTCGCCGCCGGCTGCCTCGGGCGGAAAACTGATCGTGGTCTCGACAATCGTCAACCCCTGGTCCTCGTTGAGGGTGTCGCCCTCGGCTAGGTTGCGCAGGCCAACGGTGTCGACCAACGCCCCTGCGGCCACGGCATGGGCCACCGGATCGGGCTGGTTGTCGGGCGGCGGCTGCGGGTTGCCGCCGCAGCCGGCCAGCAGGCAACCCAGCAACAGGCAGACTAAACGCATGAGATCTCCGCCTCAGTTTCTGCTGCCAACCCTCTGCCAAATCCCCGCTGTCGCTCCCGCCAGAAGCGCCTGAAAAGCCGTTCCAGCTCCTGGGGCGACTCGAAGTCGGCTCCCTGCAGCCGCTGTTTGAGCGGCCGGTTGCGGTTATTGCCGCGCGGGAAAGACCTCAGCTTGAGCATCTCAGTTGGGCCTGATGAAACGACGCCAGCGGCGGGGTGCCTCGCGCAGCTGGCGCTGTGTGGTATGCACTCTGAGCATCTCGATGACCTTGAGGCGCAGGGCCAACTGGTGCAGATCGGTTTTCATAGGGTCAGACCAAAGTAATAGCGCCATTTGTCGATGCGTGATTCGCCCGGGTCGCGGGCCACCCGGTTGCGGTTGAGCGGCCGGGCCACCTGGAAGAAGGCGGTCATGGGAATGCGGTAGAAGGAGAAGACCTGCATGCGCAATTCGCCGCCCACATCGGTGAGGAAGTCTTTGGTGTTCAGGTCCCCCCAGTGGGCATGGGAGAAGTTGCCCACGATCCCCGCCTCGGCGAAGAGTTCGGCGTAACACTTGGCGAAGGTGAAGTTGAGAAACCGGGTGTTCAGCCGCCGACTGAGGGGGAAGGCGTACCCCAGGCGGCCGTAGGCCAGCTTGGTGCCCGAACTAATGAAATAGGGATACCCGCTGAGGAAGTTGTGGCCCCCCAGATAGTAGCGCAGGGGCCAGTAGTAACGCCCTTCGAAGAAGCCCCCATCCGGGTTGAAGGAGCGTTTCAACTTGAGATTTCGATACGCACCGATCAATTCGAGGGAGAGGACATTGTCAAAGGGCAGCCCCAGGTACTCCACGTACGAACCCACGTATTCGTTGACCCGAAAACGCCGCTGGGCCGGCCCTAACAGGTCGCGGGGTGTGCCATCAATGGAGGTGAGCTGGGCCAGGGAGTCGGCCACGGTGGCCAGTGAGTACCGGTAGAGCAACGACAGGGCGCGTCCTTCCGGTATGATGGAGCGGTCTGCCGTGGGCTTGATGTTGACGTAGCGCCAGGAACTACTCAGGTCGCGGGCAGAAAAGAATTTCATGCCATTGTAGAAGCTCAGGCTGTGTTCGGGATCCACCACCGTGGTGTCCTGGCGGGAGAGGTTTTCCGGCAGCAGACCGGTGACGTCGAACTTCTCACCGTTGGTCTCCTGGACCAGGAAAATACCCAGTTGCTGGCGCAGCGAGCGCAGGGTCCAGCCCTCGTCAAAGCCGCGGTTGAGGTACTGGAAGGAAAGCTCCTGCCGGCGGGTCAGGGGCAAGTCCACCCCCACAGCGATGTTCTGGAGCACGGTCTTAAACAGGTCCTCGCGCGACTCATACTGTTTGAGATGGCGTTCGGTATCGGGAATGAGCAGAAAGGTGGAGTCGTCTAACGAGGAGATCACCGTCTCGCCCGCCAGTACGGTGTCCTGGGTAACCGTTTGGGTCAGAATCAGGTTGTCGATCTCGCGGCGGCGGTACCCCACATAGAAGGAGGGATTGAAGCTGCGGTTGTTGCCGCTCATCGGCAAGAGGCTGCGCTGATAATAGACCCCGACGTCGGTGTTCAGGTCGGTGTCCTCGCGCATGTTCTTGCCCGCGATGCCCCAGGCGGTGAACTCATCGCCGCCCAGTTGCTCGCCAGTGGAAAACTGCAGGCCCGCGCTGAACTGGTTAAGACCAAAAGTATTGCCGATGAACGCCGGCCCCACCTGCAAAATGGGCACGTAGCTAAACTCTCGCCGGCCGCTGTAGCGGCCCACCTTGAACTGGTCGGCCAATTTGGGCAGCCGAGGGTTGGACTGATAGTCGCGCAGGGCTACCGGTTCGAAATGGGCCTCCCGCTGGTACGCGCCCAAGGGAAAGCGATAGAGGCTGTAGTTGTTGGCGTGGTACCCGGCGTAGACCACCTTGCCATCTGGCCCCGCCGCCGGGGTGAAGGCCCCGCCCAGTACGTTGGTCAGCTGGTCGACCCGCCCGTCCTCCAGGTTGTAGCGGTAGAGATTGAAGACCCCGCTGCGGTCGGAGGAAAACACAAAGCCGCTGCCATCGGGCAGCCAGCAAGGGTCGCGCTCGTCGGCCTGCGAGCCCAGCAGCACGCGGAAGCCAGAGGTGTCCGGGCTGGGAAAAGCCAGGCTGTCGGGGAAGACCTTGAGTGAGTCGGGGGTCTTGGCCAGCTGGTGATCGCGCAGACCGTAGTCCCTGGGCCGGGGCGGGCTGTCGGAGCGGATCAGGGCGATGTCGCGGTCCTGGCCGTGGAATACACTGAAGAGAATCCACTTGCCGTCGGGCGAAAAGCGCGGCGAACTGTACTGGGTGCCGTCGCTGTTATTGGTGAGGAAGGTTCGGCGGGTGCTCAGGCGGTCGAGCAGGCCGATGTTGTTGGTGCCGTCCTCGTTGTGGATAAAGACGATCTGCTTGCCGTCGGGCGAGAAGGAGGGGTCCTTGCCGCGCAGGTGGGCGCTGAGGCGCTGCTCCTTGTCCGTGGCCAGGTCATAAAGAAAAAGATCATTGAACCCCTCTTTGCTGCGCACGTAGAGCAGCTGCCGGCTGTCCGGCGACCAGGAGACCCGGGTGTCCAGATAGGGATCGAGCACCTTCTTCTTGCCGGTTTCCAGATCGAGGATGGTCAGGCGCATGATCGCGTAATCGCGCTTCTCGCTGGTGAGGAAGGCCAGCTTCTTGCCGTCGGGCGAGAGGGCGGGGTAGTACTCGATGATCCCCTCGTCCTGGTCCTTGAGCTTATCGCCCTCGAAAAAACCCTGGCTGTGAAGCTCGGCGGCAAAAGGGGTGTAGCGCTCCTTGAGGTAACGGGTCCAATCGCCGTAGAGCTGGTCGGCGGAAATGCCCAGTACCTGGCGGATCGCCGAGTCGAAGCTCACTGCACCGCTGTGCAGGGTGAGGGCCTCGGCCTTTTCCCGGCCGTACTGGTCCTTGATGTAGAGCAGCAGGGCAAAACCCTGGTTGTAGACCATCTCACCGTAGTAGCCGCCGGTCCGGTTGGATAGGCTTCCCATCTCCGCATAGGAGAGCAGATCGTCCTCGAGGGCGGCCATGCGCAGCAGCATATCGCGATGGGTGTCCCAGGTGTCGTAGCCAAACTTCTGGTCGGCAAACTGGGCCACCCCTTCGTTCCACCAATCCGGGGTGTTGAGGTGGAAGAGGGGCAGATCGAAGGAGATGTCCGGGTTGGCATCGGAGCGCGACACCGAGATGAGGGCGAATTGGAAGGGCCAGGGCTGGCGCGCCTTATTGAGGGTCATGATGTGGGTCAACTCGTGGGTCACCACGTCCCGGATCCAGTCGTGGTCGCCGCGCAGTTCAAAATCGAGGGCAGTAGCCCAGATGTAGATGGTGTTGCTGTAGTAGGAAGCCGAGCCGTTGCCCAGGATGTCGGAATTGTCGAGCACGACGATGTGGACCGGCGAAAAGTCCTCGTAATACTGGTAGGCGGTGGCCAGGGGGTCGAAGACCTCCTCGGCCACCTCGGCCACCCGCCGGGCCGTGCCTTCGGTGCCGGGCATATAGTGGATGCGGAAATGGTCGGTGAGGATGGTCTGGACCTGCGCTGCAGCCGGGTCAACTGTACAGAAGATCATGCCGAGGATGAGCAGCGCACCGGGTAACAACGAAGTCAAAAGAACCTGCCTTTCTAGATATAGATGCAAATAAAGATACCCGGCGGCTTTGCGAGTGTCAATTTGCGCCTTTTGTCGCTCCCTTGCTGTGTCCCAGCGCACAGCAGCATCACTTCAAATACGCCTCCTCCACCTTGCGCAGCGCCGCCAGGATGTCGGCCACCTCCTGGTCAGTGTAGTTCTCGTGGACGGCCAGCACGAAATGGCTCTCGGCTGCTTCTACCGCATTGGGGCAGGAGAACTGGGCGTGGCGGTCGCCCTGGTACGCCGGCAGTCCCCAGGGATAGTCGCTGGGCGGAAAGACCCGGCGCTGGCGGAACCACAGGGCCTCGGCGGGCAGGTGCCGGTACGAGGGGGTAACCGGAATGCCTTCGGCGGCCACGGCCCGGGCAAAGGTGTCCTTGTCCACCTTGAGGTGCGCGGTCT
>CAMAVQ010000049.1 GCA_945861755.1 Gemmatimonas phototrophica | reverse complement strand
CTGCTTCTGCACGAAGTAGTAAGCGCCGCCGAGCGCGCCGAGAATGAGCAGGGCGATAAGTGTTTGCTTGATCTTCATGAGCATTGCTCCGGGGGGTTGGTAGCCACGGTGAACGATTTCCTCACCGTGGGAATTTCGCGTGGAGTGGCGTCAGCGTCATCGAGGAAAAAAGCCCACGGTGAGAAAATCGTTCACCGTGGCTACCAATACGTTTTAGCCGCGGCGCTTCCACCATACGCCGAAGCCGGCCAGCACAATGCCGAGCGGCAGCACGAAGACGGACAGGTAGAAGATCATGTCGAGCTGTCCGGGCGTTAACTCGACGCGGCGGTCTTCCGGATCGCGCGGGCGAATCGAGATGAGGTCCTCGTCGGCCGACAGCCACGCGACCGAGTTCAGGAACAGGTCGCGGTTGCCGTTGAAGCCGAGGATGGCGTTCGAGATGACGTCCGGGCTGCCGAGGACTACCAGGCGCCCTTCGGCGGCGTCTACGATGGTGGGGTCCTTGAAGGTGCCCGCTCCGGCGATGCCGACCGGCCCTTCGATGTCGCGGCCCTTCTGGAAGCTGATCTGCTTGGAGGCGACTTCGCGCGTGGCCCAGCTCTGCGACGGCGTCTTGGCGATGAGGCGGAAATCCGCACCGGGCAGGAAGCCGGTTGAGGTGGCCACCATGCCGGCCAGTGGGTAAAGCGTGGCCGTGTTGGCCATCTCCTTGGTGATGGCGTGGCTCTCGTAGGCCACCGACAGCGGCATCAGCTCATCGGTGCCGAACAGGCGTCCGATGCCGCTGATGTCCACCACCAGCGCGTTGCTGACGTCGGCACCAAACTCTTCCAGCAGCTTGACCAAACTCTGCGGCGTGGTGGGCGTAATCAGCGTCAACACCTTGCCGCCCTTGAGCAGGTAGGCTTTCAGCGCGGCGACTTCCGGTTCGAGGAACTCCTTGGTCGCGCCGGGGATCACCAGCATGGTGGCGTCGGCGGGAATCTTCGACTGCTCGGCCAGTAGCGAGAGCGGCTTCACCATGTAGTTGGCCTCTTCGAGCGCCTTCTTGGCCGCCGAGTAGCCGCGCCGCTCGGTGTCGGCGATGTCGCGCTCGCCGTGCCCTTGCATGAAGTAGATCGTCTTGGCCTCGCCCTTCAGCACCTTCACGATGGCGTTGGCGATCTCCTCTTCCTTCGGGCCCTTGGCCGGTTCGTTCTTGGCGCCCGCGCTGACCACCACCGTGCCGTATTCCTTCACGTTGTATTGGCCAGCCTTGGCTGGTTCGCGATCGAGTTCGACCATTTCAATAGAGACTTTACTCGAGGCGGCGGGGAATTGATCGAGCAGATCTTTCACGCTGCCGGCCAGGTTGTTCTTGCGGTCGAAGTAGCGGATCACCACGTCCTGGTCGAGGTTGCCGAGAATCTTGGTGGTTTGCGGCGCCAAGCTGAAGCGCTTGCTGGCGGTCATGTCCCAGCGCCAGTCGGTCTGGTATGTGCCGATCTTGGTGGGAAGCTTGGCGGCGATCAGGTTGACCACAACCAAAATGGCGATGCCGATGACGGCGTAGATCAGCGCATTTGCGCCGGCTTTTGCTCTGCGCTGCCCGCCGGAAGTTTCATTTGCAGACATCGTTTAGGCCCTCCACCGAATGGATTCCAGCGACCGCACCGAGACAAACAGTCCCAGCGCGATCACCGAGAGATAGTAAATGGTGTCCTTCAGATCAATTACGCCTTTCGAGAAGTTCTCGAGGTGAGCCGTCCAGGAGACGTAACCGGCGATCTGGCTCCATGTGCCGCCGACGGAGTCGCCCGACCACTGCACCAGCATGAAGATGATCAGGAAGAAGAATGTCAGGCTGCCGGCCACCACCTGATTGCGCGTCATGGTGGAGAACATCAGGCCGATCGAGAGGAAACTTCCGCCCAGCAGTAGTTGGCCGAGATAGCCGGGGATCAGCGGCAGGAAGTCCGGGTTGCCGTAGCGGAACAGCACGATGAAGTAGAGCCCGGTCATCGAGAGCATGGTGGCGAAGAGCATTAACGACGCGAAGAACTTGCCCAGCACCAACTGCACGTCGGTAACGGGCGAGGTCAGCAGCAGCTCGATGGTGCCGGTCTTGCGCTCCTCGGCGAACAGGCGCATGGTGATCATCGGCGCCAGGAACAAGCAGATCGAGCCGGTCCATCCGAGTACGGGGCGGATGACCATTTCGTTAATGTTCATGGGCGGCATCTGCTGTTCATACATCTGCGCGTACTGCGCCTGAGTGAGCGACTGGAACATGAACGTTTTGATGTAGAGGTAGAACACTCCGCCGGTGGCCGCCGCGAACAGGAACAGCAGCAGGTAGGCGATGGGTGAACGGAAATAACTGTTCATCTCCTTGCGAATAATGGTGATGATGTTTCTCATTTAGTTCGACTCCTCCGTGCCTGATCCGACCGGCGCGCCCGCGCCAACCGGATCGAAGCGCGGCTCTTCTTCATGGGAAGATTCGCGGGTGGTTAGTTTCAGAAAAATCTCTTCCAGGCTCAGTCCGGCGGGCGAGAGTTGCAGCAGGCCCCAGCCGCTCGAGACCACGCTGTGCGCCAGCTCGCGGCGCGTGTCGCGTCCCGGGTGCATGTCCACCGAGACCTCGACGCGGCCCTCCGACACTGGCACGGTGATGACCCGGTTGACACCCTCGATGCGCTCGAGCGTCTCGCGAATCTGCGGCTCCGGCCCCTCGATGAGCAGCTTCATGGTCTCGGTGCCCTGCAGTCGCGCATTCAGATTTTCAGGAGTGTCTTCGGCCACCAGCTTGCCCTGATTGATAATCATCACCCGGTTGCAGGTGTTGGCGGCCTCGGGCAGGATGTGGGTGCTCAGGATGATGGTGTGCGCGCCAGCCAGGTTCTGGATCAGGCGGCGCACTTCGATGATCTGGCGCGGGTCTAGTCCGGCGGTGGGTTCGTCGAGCACCAGCACCTCCGGGTCCATGGCCAAGACCCCGGCCAGGGCGGCGCGGCGTTTCTCCCCGCCGCTCAGCGACAGGGGGGGGCGCTTGCCAAAACGGGCGCGCGGGAGGTCTACTAGTTCGAGGGCGCGGTCCACCTGGCGTTCGAGGAGGTCGGCGGCGACGCCCAGGTTGCGGGGACCAAAAGCCACATCCAGCTCGAGCGTCTCTTCAAAGAGCTGCAGCTCGGGGAACTGGAAGACCAGGCCCACGCGCCGGCGCACGGCAACCAGGTCGTTGGGGCGGGCCCAGATATCCCGGTCATCCAGCAGCACCTTTCCGGCCTGGGGTTTTAGCAAGCCGTTTAGATGCTGGGCCAGGGTGGTCTTGCCCGAACCGCTGGTCCCCAACAAGGCCAGCAGGCTGCCGGCGGGGATATCCAGGTCCAGTTCTTCGAGCACGGTTCGTCGGGTGGGCAGGTCCGGGTCGTAGGTGTGACTGAGTTTGTGCAGGGCGATTTTGGCAGCGGCGATGGGTATTTGCGCGACTGCCGCCGGCATCGGGACCGGGGCCTTCAGGCGGCGGGCGGCGAGGATGTCGGCCAGTTCCTCCAGGTCGAGGGCAGGGGGCAGGGACTGCTCAGTGCGGGCGGCCAGGGCCAGGATCAGGGCGCTGGCGAAGGGCGCCTCCAGGCCGACCTCTTTTAACAGCCGGGTGTCCCCGAAGATCGCCGCTGGTGGCGCGTCGCCCACCAGCCGGCCCTGGTGCATGACCAGGACGCGCTCGGTCTGGGCGGCCTCGGCGGGTAGTTGGGTGATGTGGATGGTGGTGATGCCGAACTGGTCGCGCAGGGAGGCCAATAGCGCGCTGACCTGGCGCTGGCTCTGCGGGTCGAGCAGGGCGGTGGGTTCGTCGAGCACCAGATAGCGCGGACGCAGGGCTACCGCAGCGGCGATGGCCACCCGCTGCTTCTCACCGCCCGACAGGTGGTGGGGGGGATGGCGGCGGTACGCTTCGAGCTGGAAGTCGCTCAGGGCCTGGTCCACGCGCTGCCGCATCTGGTCGGGGGGCAGGCCGACATTCTCCAGGCCAAAGGCGATCTCGGTTTCGACCTGGGTCGAGATGAACTGGTCGTCGGGGTTCTGGAAGACCATGCCGACTCGTTGGCGGATGGCAAAAAGGGCGCGAGGGTCAGCGGTGGAGAGGCCGTCCACCAGCACCTGTCCGGCCTGCGGCTGGTGCAGGCCATTGAGGCAGCGGGCCAGGGTAGTTTTGCCTGAGCCGTTGGCACCGATGATGGCCAGGCGTTCCCCGGGGCCAATTTCCAGGTTGAGGTCCTGCAGGGCAGGGATATCCCCGGGATGCACGAAGCCCAAGCCTTTGATCTGGATCATAGAGCGCAGATGGTGAAGGGACGCATGGGCTTAGGGTACCCCTGCCCGCCGACCCTGTCAAGGCGCGCTATTTGACAGTCGACTTATCGTATGGTTTATTAGCTGCATATCCGTCAAGGAGCAGGATAGAAAGATGAAAACGATGCTTCGCTGGTGTTCAGTGGGACTGTCGCTGGTGCTCGGGACTTGGGGCTGTGGCGACGATCAGCAGGAAAACCGCATCACCGGGCCGGATTTCAAGCCCGGTCCTGGGCGGGCCTACCAGCTCGAACAGGTGTCCTTTCCTTCTGCCGACGGCGTCCAGGTCAGCGCCTTGTTCGGCGACCCGCAAGGAACCTTGAAGAGCGGCCAACGCCTGCCGGTGGTTATCTTGGTCCACGATCTGTTCGGCAGCAAGGAGGAGTGGGTCTTCTTCCTCGATCAGCTGCTGCAGCACCAGTACCTCACCTTGACCATCGACCTGCGCGGTCACGGTCAAACCCCCCTGCCAGACGACAACCGCGACAGCCCCGATCTCTCCCTCGAGGATCTCGAAAAGAGCTACCTCGACGTGCAGGCAGCGCTCAAATGGATAGGAACCCAGCCCCAGGCCGATGCCTCCCGCATCGCGATGATCGGCAATGGCATGGGTGGCAACGTGACCTTTGTGAGCATGGGGGTTTTCCCCGCCCAGATCAGGACGGCTGTAGCCCTCTCTCCCGGCCTATGGGACTCTCGGACCCTGGAACCGGTGGTGGTGGGCGCCGGGCTCAAACCCTTCGCCCCGCACTCCATTCTCTATCTGGTCGGTGCCGACGACGTGATTCCCATCGACAATACCGAGCAACTCGAATTCGCCCGTTTCTCCAATACCCTGGCTGATAGCACCGGCGATCCCAAAACCGTCAAGATTTTCTCCAACTCTTCGGATCACGGTCTGGATCTGCTGCACAACAAACCTGAGGCCGTGCAGTTGCTCCTGGCCTGGCTGGAGACCTACCTCTGATGCCCGGCCAGGCGCGCCGGCCTGCTGCTGGGTGCTTTCGCTCGCGGTCCTGATTCCCGCCCTCAACGAAGAACAAGCTATCGCCCAGGTCCTCGCTGCCATCCCCCCCGGGCTGGCCCAGGAAGTGGTGGTGGTCGACAACGGTTCCACCGACCGCACTGCCGAGGTGGCCCGTTCCTTGGGGGCCAGGGTGGTCAGCGAGCCTCGTCGTGGCTACGGGCAGGCCTGCCTCAGCGGGCTGGCTGCCCTGGCGCCGGTGGACATCGTGGTTTTCCTCGACGGCGACTACAGCGACTATCCCGGTGAAATGCCCGCCTTGCTGGCCCCCATTCTCAGGGGAGAGGCCGACCTGGTGATCGGCTCGCGGGTATTGGGGACGCGCCAGCGCGGGGCGCTGCTCCCCCAGCAGCGTCTGGGCAATGCCCTGGCCACCTGGCTGATCCGCTGGTTTTACGGCGTGCGCTACACCGATCTGGGGCCGTTCCGCGCCATTCGCACCGACGCCCTGCGCCGCCTGCAGATGCAGGACCGCGATTACGGCTGGACGGTGGAGATGCAGGTCAAAGCGGCGCGGGCCGGCCTGCGTCTGGCCGAGGTACCGGTGTCTTACCGTCGGCGCCTGGGGGTTTCGAAGATCAGCGGGACCCTAAAGGGCACCCTCAAAGCCGGGCACAAAATCATCACCACCATCCTGCGCCACGCCTGGAGCCCGCTGCCGTGAGTTTTGCCCTGTGCTGGGTGCTGGCCGGCGGCTTGGCTCTGCGTCTGTGGGGGATCAGCCAGGGGTACCCCGAATTTTACGGCCATGTCGACGAGATCGGCGTGGCCGCCAGCATCTGGAACTTCTTCCGCGCCGGCACCCTGCTGCCCACCGAATTCACCTATCCAGCCTTTTACTCCTATCTGGTGGCCGCCGGCATCTGGCTGTCCGGGGTGGTCGGCCTGGTGTTCCGGCAGGGCGGCCTGATGGACTCTCTGGTGTTGCAGTCCTTTCTAGATCCGGCCTGGGCGGCGCTGGTGGGCCGCAGCGTGAGTGCGCTACTCAGCGCCCTGACCATCTATCTGACCTACCGGCTGGGACGCGAAGCCTGCAGCCAGCGCGTGGGTCTGGTGGCGGCGCTCTTTCTGGCGGTGGCTAGACTGCCGGTGGAACAGGCGCACCAGGCCCTGCCCGACAGCACCATGGCCTGCCTGGCCACGCTCTGCTTCTACTGGTCGTGGAAGGTGTACTGCCGGGGCCGGTGGGCCGATTATCTGTGGGCCGGCGTATTTGCCGGGCTGGTGGTGGCCACCAAATACAACGGGGCTTTCACCGCGCTGGCAGTGGGTGCGGCTCATCTGCGGCGCAGCCTGGAACAAGGGGATAGGGGCTGGCTGAGATCGGGGAAGTGGTGGGCGGCGGCCGGATGTGGGGTGGGGGCGCTCTTCATCGGTTCACCCTACCTCCTGCTGGCCAGCGAAGAGTACCTGAAGGTGGCCAGCTATCAAGTCTCCAGTCTGGACTTCGCCCTGGCGCAGACCACGCCTTGGTGGTGGGTAGTGCGCGGGCTGGTGCAACTCGAACTGGCGGTGGGCTTGTTGATGGTGGCGGGGGCGATCTGGGCCTGTCTCGCGCGCCGGCCGCTGGACTGGCTCTTCCTGGCAGCCTGGGTGCCGAGTTTCCTCTATATCGGTTCCTGGACCCGCGAGAGCCTGCACTACTTGCTGCACTTATATCCGCTGCTGGCCATCGCGGCGGCTCGCCTGGCCGATGAGCTGGTCGCCCGCCTGCCCTCCTGGCCCGGCTGGAAATATCTATTCATAGGTGCCCTGGTGGCACCCAACTTCTGGATCTGCGTTGCCAGGGTGCGCGAACTGGCCTGGACCGATACCCGCCTCCAGGCCTCGGTGTGGATCGAGGGACAGATTCCGACGGGAACGCGGCTGGCCATGACCTGGCTGCCTTACTGTCCCAGGATAGCGCTGGAGTCGAATCGCCAGAGTTTGAGGGCATACTGCCGGGGGAAACCCGCTATGCTGGCAAAGCTGGAACAGGCCTGGCAGCGCCAGCCGGCTTACCAGCTGGTCAACCTCGAGATATGGCTCAAGGAGCCGGTGGTGCCGGAGGCCTATAGCGGGATCGTCGATCTAGCTGATCCAGAGACGCGCCGGGTTTTCAGCCGGGGCTGGCGCAGCCTGCGCCAGCTCAGGGCACTGGGGGTGCAGTACATCGTCCTGCCCGAAGCCATCTACGGGCGGTACCTGCAGGGCGATCCACCTGTCCAGGGGGGCGCAGCTCAGTTTCACTACCTGAAAAATCGGGCTTACTTCTCCCAGTTCGCCGCCGGCGATACCACCCAGTTAGTCGAGGTGGCCAAATTCGCCGACGGTCCCGGGGTGCGCGGCAGTCCCATCCACGTCTACCGGCTCCTGCCTTAACCCAGCAGGGTTTGCATCACCTTTTCGATCGAGACCCGCGAGTGGACCATGGCCGCCTGGGCTGATTGTCCCAGGATCTGGCTGCGCGACAGGGCCGCGGTTTCCTCGGCGAAGTCGGCGTCCCGCACCGTCGATTCGGATGACTGGATGTTCTCGATGGAGTTGGTCGAAAAGCTGATGGTGAAATCCAGGCGGTTCATCACGGCGCCCACCGAGCCCCGTTCCTGCGCGGTGCGATCGATGGCCAGGTCCACGGCGTTCATCGCCGCCCGGGCTGAGGCCTGGGTGTTGATGCTGGCCAGGCCCAAGTTGAGCAGTCCGGCGTTAGTGGTCATGTCCGGGAAGTCGTACTGGAGGCGATCCGCGGCTTCTGCGGTGCTCCCCAGTTGAAAATCTCCCCCGGTACCCGTGACGATGGTGATGGTCTGGCCATCGAGTTCTCCGTCGGCATAGCTGCCCGCTGCCCCGACCACCTGGTTGCCCGCCAGGTCTACCTGTACCCCCAGGCGATCGAAATTGGCGACCATCACGGTTCCGGTGGCGACCTGATTTCCGGACAGCACCACCCCTAGATCCAGGGTCTGGGTCACCACGCCGTTGCCCAGGGTGAGGGTGTGGTCTCCGGCGCTGTCTACAAAGGTATAGGTGCCATCCTGGGCGCCCGAAACCTTTAACTGGAACACCCCGTTGTCCGCCTGCTGCTGCAGCGCGGTCGAGGCCGTCCCATCGACCGTGTTCCCGAAGCCATAGAGCAGGGACTGGTCGTTGTAGTGGGTGGAGTGGGCGACGGTGTTGATGTGTTCCTTCAGCTGGTTGAATTCGGCGTTGGCAGCTTCCCGGTTGTCATCGGTAAGGGTGCCGCTGCTCGCCTGCACACTCAATTCCCGCATACGAATGAGCACGCTGCTGATTTCGTTCATCGCCCCTTCTGCAGTGCGCAGCATGTCCAGGGCTCGTTCGGTGTTGCGGGTGCCTTCGGTAAGCCCGCCTATTTGCGCCCTCATCCCCTCAGACACCGCCAGCAAACTGGCGTCGTCGCTGGCCGAGTTGATACGCTGACCAGAGTTGAGGTGTTCCCGCCTCAACTGGGCACCCCTTTCGGCCCGGTTCAGGTCGACCCGGGCGCGCCCCACAATCGCGTTGTTTTTGATTCGTATGGGCATCAGCAAGAACCTCCTTGTTCGAGCTGCCGACTTGGCAGAGAGAGAAATACCAGGTCTTCGCAATCGATATTGAATGACAAGATAATATCAAGTAGTATTACATGATATTTATCGGTATGATCCCCTTGCTCTTAACTTTTTTCTGGTTGCTCATCGACTTGGAAAGAAAAAAACACAACCGCATTAAAGAAGGCGAGTAAAGCTGCCGATAGAGGGAATGCCCATAGTCCACTTGCGTGGGACAGAGCTGTTTTTAGCAGGAAAAGTTCAGCGGAAGGAAGGAAAGAAACAACCATGGCACTGAGATTAAACACCAATATGAACGCCCTGGTGTCGCAGCGCGCCATCGGGCACAATGTGCAGGCCGTCAACCGCGGGGTGGAACATCTGGCTTCTGGCCTGAGGGTCAGCCGGGCTGCCGACGACGCTTCGGGGCTGGTGGTGTCCGAGGGAATGCGGGGAGAGTTGTCGGGTTTGACCCAGAACGTGCGCAACGCCGAACATGCCGTGGATCTGGTCCAGGTGGCCGAGGGTTCGCTGCAAGAGGTGAACAATATGCTGGTGCGCATGCGTTCCCTGGCGGTACAGTCCTCCTCTGGCACGCTCAACGACGCCAACCGCGAGTCTCTGGGGGCAGAATTCAGCCAGCTGGTCAACGAGGTTGACCGGATCGCCCAAGCCACCAGCTATAACGGCATGACCTTGCTCACGGGCTTCGGCAACCAAGTGAGTTCGGTTTCCACCGCGATTACCGCCAGCAGCGCCACCGGGGTGGCCAGGGTCCAACTCTCGGCCGCCCCGTCAGGCACCTTCAGTTTTGTCGATACGGCCGGCGATGACACGGTAACACTGGGCAATGGCACGGTCTCCCAGACGCTGGATCTGGGCACCATCCTCGATGGGGGAAAGGTGGCTACCGGCACCAGTATGGTGGCCAATTTCGACCGCCTCGGCATCCAGGTGACCCTCACCGGCTCGGGGGCCAGCGGGGCCACCGGCAGTTATGTAGACGGCGATTTGAACAATACCACCATTATCGTCGACGGCGGCACGGAGGGCGGTTTCCAGATTGGACCGCGGGATGGCCAGGTCCACCGCCTAGACCTGAGCATCGCCGATCTGCGAGGCTCGGGGGACACCTTGGCTTTGGCTCAACTGTCGATCAGTTCGCAGAGCACGGCCAGGACCGCCCTCGACGGCCTGGATCAGGCGATCTCCACGGTGTCGAGCGAGCGAGGAAAATTGGGAGCGGTGCAGAACCGCCTTGCCCACACCATTTCTTTCAGCGAAAACGAAATCGAGAATATCCAGGCCTCGGATGCCTCCATCAGGGACACCGATATCGCCCAGGAAGCCACCAAGCTCAGCCGATCCAACATTCTGCTGCAAAGCAGCAATTCCATGCTGGTCCAGGCCAACGTGCAGTCCATCCAGGCCCTGAGTCTGCTCTAGCGACCCTCTCACCTTGACGGCGCCGAAAGTGGCAGATAAGTTCTCTGCATGGCCAGAGAACTTAGCTGATGAGGATCGACGAATTCCATTTCGAGCTGCCTCCGGAACTGATTGCCCAGCACCCCGCGCCCCAACGCGATAGCTCTCGCCTGCTGGTTCTCAACCGCGCCGACGCTTCCATCCAGCACCTGTCTTTCGGCGACCTGCCCTCCTTGCTGAGTCCCGGCGATGCCCTGGCCCTGAACCAGACCCGGGTGGTGCCGGCCCGGTTGAGAGGGCACGGGGCCGGCAGTGCCGGTCCGGTCGAACTGCTGCTGATCCGGCAGGAGGGCGAGCGCTGGCTGGCTATGGGAAAACCAGCCCGACGTCTGCGCCTGGGCAGCCGGCTCGAATTCGGTGGGGGGAAGCTGGGGGCCGAAGTGGTGGAACAGGAGGGGCCAGGCCGGATCTGGGTGCGTTTTGAACCCGCACAGGTAACCGAGCTGCTTCCCAACCTGGGCGAGATCCCTCTGCCCCCCTATATACGCCGACCTATACAAGAAGCGGACAGGGATCGCTACCAGACGGTTTTTGCCCAGGTCGAAGGCGCCATCGCCGCGCCCACCGCGGGGTTGCATTTTACCACTGCCCTGCTGGAGCGTATCGCGGCCCAGGGCACGGCCATCGTGCCGGTGCTTTTGCACGTGGGGCCGGGCACCTTTGCGCCGGTGCGCAGCGCCGATCTCCGCCAGCACCGGATCGAGCCAGAATACTATCAGATAACCGAGGAGAGTGCTGCTTCTCTGTGCCGACGCCGGCAGGAAGGGGGGCGCATCTTTGCGGTGGGGACCACCGTGGTCCGCACCCTAGAAACCGCCTGCGAAGCCACCGGGCAGTTGGCGGCTGGGGAGGGGTGGACGGCTAAATATATCTATCCGCCGTACACCTTCAATGGGGTGGACGCGCTGGTGACCAATTTCCATCTGCCCGAATCCACCCTGCTCTTGCTGGTGGCGGCTTTTGCCGGCCGGGAACTGCTGCTCGAAGCCTATCGCCAGGCAGTGGCGGCCCGCTACCGGTTCTACAGCTACGGCGATGCGATGCTGATTCTCTGAGATGAAGACCGACGCTGTAGTGGCCATCATCCCCGCCGCCGGCCAGGGCCGGCGGATGGGGGGCGAGGTCCCCAAACAGTACCTGCCTCTGGAGGGCCACCCCCTGCTCTGGCACACCCTGGCCGCTCTGGAGCGCAGTCCCCTGATCCAGGCCCTGATCTTGGTGGTGCGCCCCGAAGATCGCTCCTTTGCCGGGCAGGTGGCCGGGGATTTTGCCAAGGTCCGCGGTCTGGTGGCCGGTGGGGGGGAGCGCGGCGATTCGGTGCGCGCCGGATTGGGAGCCACCACCCCGGACGACGGCATCGTTCTGGTGCACGATGCAGTGCGCCCTTTTGCTTCTCCAGCCCTGATCGAGCGGGTGGTCGCCGCTGCCCGGGAATGGGGCGCGGCCGTTCCGGCCCTGCCGGTGCGCGAGACCATCAAGGTAGTGGACGATGGTCGGGTGGTGGAGACGCCGTTGCGCGCCCGGCTGTGGGGGGCCCAGACCCCGCAGGGGTTCCGGCGTTCCCTGATACTAGAGGCCTGCGAGAAGTACAGCGGCCAGCCCGCTACCGACGAGGCGATACTGGTGGAGCAGTTGGGGCATCCGGTCCGGGTCGTGGAAGGAGAAGCGGCAAACATAAAAATTACCACCCCGGAGGATCTGGCCTGGGCTGGTTGGTGGATGCAGCGCAGCGCCAGAGGACAGATGTATACCAGAAATGTGCGGGTGGGCCAGGGCTACGACGTGCACCGCCTGGAGGAGGGACGGGTTTTGGTGCTGGGAGGGGTGACCATTCCCTTCGAGCGGGGCCTTGCCGGCCATTCGGATGCCGACGTGTTGATCCACGCGATCATGGACGCTTTGCTGGGCGCCGCCGGATTGGGGGATATCGGCCGGCTCTTCCCCGATACCGATGCGCGCTATCAAGGCATTTCCAGCCTGCTGCTGCTCGAAGCGGTGCGGGGTTGCCTTGAGGAAAAGGGGGCCCAGATCCTCAATATCGACGCGACCCTGCTGGCCCAACGTCCCCGCATTGCCCCGCATGTGCCCGAGATGATCGCGCGGATGGCCGGGGCGCTGCAGTTGGATCCAGGGCGTCTGTCCATCAAAGCCACCACCACCGAGCGCCTGGGGTTTGTCGGCCGCGAAGAAGGTTTCGTTGCCCAGGCCGTGGCGCTGATCGAGATCTGAGACATGGAAGAGTACCTCAACCAGATCAGCACCGAGCTAGGGCAGTGGCCTCCAGCGCTGGTCTACGCCGTCCTGGCCCTGAGCGCCTTTCTCGAAAACGTGATTCCACCCGTGCCTGGGGATACGGTGGTGGTTTTCAGCGCCTATCTGGTGGGGCGGGGGATCCTGGGTCTGTGGCCGGTATATCTGGCCACTTGCGCCGGGGGATTGGCCGGCTTCATGGCGATGTACTATTTGGGGTATTCCCGCGGGCGGGCCTTCTTTGCCTCCAGGGGTGGGCGCTTGTTTTCAGCGGAGAATATCGGCAGGGCCGAAGCCTGGCTAGCTAAGTACGGGGTGGCGTTGGTGGTGGTCAACCGCTTTCTCACCGGGGTGCGCTCGGTCATCGCCATCGCGGCGGGCATGGGGCGGATGGACTGGAAGCGGGTGGCGGCCTGGGGGCTGGTGAGCATCGCCTTGTGGAACGCCCTGATGTTCTACGCCGGGTTTCTGGTGGGCGAGCACTGGGGAAAGGTGCTCGAATACCTGCAGGAGTACAACCGCGTCCTCATGGGGTTGTTAGCGCTAGGGGCGCTGGGGCTGGTATGGCGCTGGTGGCGGGGCCGGTCCAGGCCTTGACAATACAATAATAGGGGCTTACTTTTTACCCTTTCGGAGATTTCCCTAGGTCACGCGTTTTTTACCCATGGTCAATGGCGATGGTTGCGAAATTCAAGACTTATACCCCCAAGGCCGCTCAAATCGAGCACCAGTGGTTTGTGGTGGATGCCACCGACAAAACCCTGGGGCGTCTGGCTTCCAAGATCGCTCAGGTCCTGCGGGGCAAACACAAGCCCACCTACGCCACCCATGCCGACGTGGGCGATCATGTGATTGTCATCAATGCCGAGAAGATCAAGGTCTCTGGGCGCAAGGCGGATCAGAAGGTCTACCACCGCCACACCGGCTACCCGGGCGGCTTGAGAACCGTCGCCTTCCGCAAGTTGCAGGCCGAACATCCCGACCGAATCATCAAGAAGGCCATTTGGGGGATGTTGCCCCACAATACCCTTGGCCGGCTGATCTTCAGGAAACTCCGGGTCTATGCCGGCGGCGTACACCAGCACGCCGCTCAGCAACCCCAATCTCTAGAAGTGTAACCCCACCGCGAGGTTTTGGCATCTATGCCTGAGGGAATTTTCGAAGCTACTGGTCGGAGGAAAACCTCGACCGCCCATGTTCGCCTGCATCCGGGTTCCGGGCAGGTGTTCATGAATGAGCGCGCCGTCCAGGAGTACCTGCGGCGCGAGGCCCTGGAGATGATCCTGCTCCAGCCCCTGCAACTGACCCAGACCCGCAGCAATTTCGATATCCACATCTCCTGTGTGGGCGGCGGGTTGCGGGGACAGGCCAGTGCGGCCTGCCTGGGTATTGCCCGGGCGCTGATCCAGTACGATCCGGCCATGCGGGATGCGCTGAAAAAAGGCGGCTTCCTCACCCGCGATCCGCGTCAGAAAGAACGCAAGAAACCCGGTTTGGCTGGCGCCCGCAAGCGCTTCCAGTTCTCCAAGCGCTGAGACCTGGTTTTATCCCTATCCCTGTTCCCATTCCACACGCCCTTGGATAGCCGCAGCCGTGTTCCCGCGGGGAGTTCCCGCGGGAATTCTGCGTCTAGATGATAAGGGCGGAGGCCCAACTGAAGAGGAGTCAGACATGCCAGAAGTAGTCATTCGCGACCTGCTTGAGGCGGGGACCCATTTCGGGCACCAGACCCGCAGGTGGAACCCGAAGATGAAGCCCTTCATCTTCACCGAGCGCAACGGGATTCACATCGTCGATCTGCAGAAGACCGCCAAGAAAATCGAGGAGGCATACGAGGTGGTGCGCAAGACGGCCCAGGCCGGCAAGTCGATCCTCTTCGTCGGCACCAAGAAGCAGGCGGTGGATATCATTCGTCAGGAAGCTGAGCGCTGCGGCATGTTCTACGTGACCGAGCGCTGGCTGGGAGGCATGCTGACCAACTGGCAGACCATCCGCCAGAGCATCCGCCATCTGGACCACTTGGACCGCCTCGCCGGCGACGGGACCTACGCCAGCCTGAAAAAGAAGGAAGTGCTGCTGCTGGAGAAGGAGCGGCAGAAGCTGGACAAGGTGCTGTCCGGCATTCGCAAGATGGGTGCTGTGCCAGGACTGATCTTCATGGTCGATATCAAGAAGGAGCACTTGGCGGTAGCCGAGGCCAAAACCCTCTCGATCCCCTCGGTGGCCATCATCGACACCAACTGCGATCCGGAGGCGGTGACCTATCCCATTCCGGGCAACGACGACGCCCTGCGCTCCATTGCCCTGATTACCCACCTGATTGCCGAGGCGGTCATTGAGGGAAGGGCGGCCGGCCAAAAGGGTGATAGTCGTGGCGACAAGGGAGACATGGCAACCGAAGGTCGCGAGGACGAGGCCGCCGCGAGCGAAGAGGCCGTCGCCGTCGCGGAGCGCTGAACAGTGCAAGTCACGGTAATTCACGCGGAAAAGAGCTATGGCTGAGATCACTACAGAATTGGTAAAGACGCTCAGGGAGCGCACCGGCATCGGCATGATGGACTGCAAGAAAGCCCTGCAGGAGACGGGGGGCGATCTGGAAAAGGCCATCGATTTCCTGCGCAAGAAAGGCATGGCTTCCATCGAGAAGCGGGCTGGCCGGCAGGCCACCGACGGCCTGATCGCCTCCTACATCCACCCCGGCAGCCGCCTCGGCGTCCTGGTGGAAGTCAATTGTGAGACCGATTTCGTCGCCCGCACCGACGAGTTTCAGCAGTTCGGCAAGGATGTGGCCATGCACATCGCCGCCGAGCAGCCTCTGGCGGTGAGCCGCGAAAACTTGGATCCCCAGATGATCGAGCGGGAGCGCGAGATCTATCTGGAGCAGGCCCGCAACGAGAAGAAGCCAGACCATATCGCGGCCAAGATCGTCGAGGGACGCCTGGAAAAATACTTCCAGGATGTCTGCCTGCTCGACCAGGCCTTTGTCAAGAACCCAGACCAGACGGTGAGGGATTTGGTGGCGGGATTAACCGCCAAGATCGGCGAGAAGATCTCCATCCGCCGCTTTTCCTGCTTCCGCCTGGGCGAAGACGGCTGAGCCATTGCCGCCCCGGCGCTGAAGGGGAGGGAGTGCGACCATGGAAGAGGAAATTGTCCAGGAAGTAAATCAGCACATGGATAAGGCCATGGAGGCCTTCCGCAGGGACTTGGCCGGCATCCGCACCGGCCGGGCTTCCACCTCCATGCTGAATGGGGTGCGCATCGATTACTACGGCACGGCCACTCCGCTCAACCAGGTGGCCAGTATGAGTGTTCCCGAACCGCGGATGATCGTCATCAAGCCTTACGAGCAGCAGCTTATTCCGCTGATCGAGAAGGCCATCCGCGCCGAGGCCAGCTTGGGACTCAACCCATCCAATGACGGGGCAATCATCCGTTTGCCCATCCCCGAACTCACTGGGGATCGGCGGCGCGAATACACCAAGATTGCCCGCCATCGGGCCGAGGAGGCCAGGGTGGCAGTGCGCCATGCGCGCCGGGAGGGACTCGATTACGTCGATGCCGCGGTCGAAGACGGGGAACTGGCCGAAGATGAGGGCCGCCAGATCCACGACCGGATCCAGAAGCTGACGGACAAACACATCGCCGAGATCGAGGAAATCACCAAACACAAAGAAAAAGAGATCATGGAGATCTGAGTTTTGCCTCAATGAATCTAAGCGGTCTATCTCAACAGAGATGGGCCGCTTTTATTTTTTTGGAGGTGGAGGTGGGGGATTGCGCCGCTGTTTGTTCAGATCGTCGATCTGGCGCAGGAGTTGGTCTTCGAGATGGTTGCGCCGCTGGACGGGAGGGGTGGAGGGTGGTGCAGGTTTGGTTTCCGGTGCGGGCCGGGGTGGCCGCGCAGGGGGGGGGAGTTTAGGCGCCTGGGCCAGCCAGGACATTTTTTGCCGCTGGAGATGGACCAGGTCTTCGCAATTTTGCAGGTGAGCCTGGCGCTCAATCAACTGGACATGGAGTGCGTCAAGTGCGGCGGCGGCTTCGTCGCGTAGTTCGTCAAGGGGCTCCATTTCGAGCTGCTCCAGATCCGTCTGTCGCTGAGCCAGTTGGGCACTCAGCAGGTGGCTCTGACCTGCCACCAGGCGCAGGCGCAGGCGCTCGGCGCGGCGCTGCCGCAGCAGATACAGCACCACCAGTCCCATGGCGGAACCCAGGCCGAGAAGGACAAAGCTGACCAAGTTGTCCATCAGCTAACACAGGGGGAAAAGGATTCGCTTGCAACAGGGCGACCAACCAACTTAATTTATAAGGTTATGCTCTGGGCCACAAGCAGTTGAATGGCCGGCTGAACCAGAGGAGAGTGGTCATCGATGGAAAAGAGCAGCGAACAGGAATTGATCGAAAAACTGCAGGCCGAACTCAACCAACTTAGAGAAGAAAACCAGAAACTCAAGGCGAGCAACCGGCGGTGGATGCGTTTAGCCGGCATCGAGGATCTGACCGGGTTGCCCAACCGGATTTTCTTCATCACGGTGCTGCTGCCCCAGCAGCTGGGGTTGGCGTACAACGACAAACAACCTTTTTCGTGTGTCATGATCGCGCCAGACGGTCTGGGCGAGGTCAACAAACGATACGGACGCAAGGGGGGTGACCAGATTATCCGCGGGGTGGCGGATTTTCTCAAAGAACACCTGGACGCCGAAGAGAAGCTGGTCCAAAGCGATGGATCAAATTTTATTATCATCATCCCCACTGCCGAGGGCGGGCACGCCAAGCGGCGGGCCCTGCTGTGGCGGACCAGGATCGCCCAGCGGCGTTTTAACTGCCTAGCCGACCAGGTGGGGCTGAGCCTGAGCATGGGCACGGTGTCGGTCGTTCCCCCGCTGCGAAAACAGCTCAGCGCCAAGGAGGCCGTGGAGAGCATCGTCAGCCGGCTGGAGTCGGCGCTGGACCGCGCCAAACAACAGGGGGGAGACCGGAACATCGAGGACCTCAACACCGACTTTCCCGACCCGGGCCAACGCCGCTGAAGGGTGCCTGTCGCCGGTCCCTATTCCCCGGGCTGCCAGGGTATATGTTATACCAACTGCTACTTTCGACCCGCCCCCCCCAGTGGATCAAAAATCTCTTCGTCCTGCCGGCCTTGATCTTTTCCGGGCATGCCCTGGAGGCCGGTTACAGCCTGCGCGCCCTGGCAGGCATGGGCTGCTTCTGCCTGCTGAGCGGGGCGGTATACCTGTGCAACGATATCTTCGATCTAGCACAAGATAGGCTGCACCCTGAAAAAGCCAGGCGTCCCATCGCCGCTGGCAAAGTATCGGTCCCGCTGGCGGCGGTCTCCGCCCTCTTCCTCTTCGTCCTGGGGCTGGTCGGTGCCTTCTGGTTGCGCCCCTCCTTCGGCGCGGTGGCCCTGATATATGCCCTCCTCAATCTGGCCTATTCCTGGAAGCTCAAGCACCTGGTGCTGATCGACGTGCTGATCGTGGCTGCGGGGTTCCTGTTGCGCGCCCTGGGCGGGGCCCTGGTCGTCGCCGTGCAGATCTCCACCTGGTTCATCCTCTGCACCTTCACCCTGGCGCTTTTTCTGGCGGTGGTCAAACGCCGCCAGGAACTGGTGGGCCTGGCTCAGGGGGCGGGTCAACATCGGGCCACTCTAGAAGAGTACAACCTGCCCTTTCTCGACCAGGTCATCGCGGTGCTCACCTCCTCGGCGTTGGTGTGTTACGCCCTCTACGCTACCGGGGTGGGGGAGAGCCAGACCGGGGCCCATATGCAGTGGACCATTCCCTTTGTGCTCTACGGCATCCTCCGTTATCTCTACGTGGTCTACACCCTGGGGGGCGGGGCTAACCCCACCGCAGTGATCTGGAGAGATAGGCCCTTACAAGTCACCGTGTTGCTGTGGGGGCTGGCCTGCGCGGCCGGTATCTACGGACTTCCCTGAGAGGAGGCCGGTATGCGAGCGTTGATCATCGGCGGCACCGGAAATATCAGCACCGCCATCGCTGCGCAACTAATTGGGCGGGGCGACCAGGTGGTGCTCTACAACCGCGGCCAGACCCGCCCACAGTTTGAGGGGGAGTACCAGGTCATCGCCGGCGATCGCACCGACCACGCCCGTTTTGAAGAGCAGGTGCGCCAGGCCGGCATTTTCGACTGCGCCATCGACATGATCGGGTACGAACCCGAGGACGCACACAGCGCGGTGCGGGCCTGCCGTGGCCGGGTGGGGCGATTCGTGTTCTGCAGCACCGTCGATGTGTACACCAAACCAGCGACCGCCTACCCGGTGCGGGAGGACGCCGAGCGCTCGCCGGCCCCGGCCTTTGCCTACGCCTACAAGAAGGCGCAGCTGGAGCGCATCCTGGAGGCAGCGCAGGAGGCGGGGGATTTTCCGCTGACTATCATCCGGCCGGCGGCCACCTACAACGACAGCTCGGCGCCCATCCCCCTGGTGGGCAAGGACACCTTGGTGCTGCAGCGCCTGCGGCGCGGGCTGCCGCTCATCCTGCTGGGGGACGGCACCTCGCTGTGGGTATCGTGCCACCGCGACGACGTGGCCCGCGCCTTTGTGGCTGCCCTCGACAACCCCGCCGCTGCCGGGCGGTCCTACCACGTGACCGGCGAGCAGTGGATGACTTGGGAGGATTATTACCAGACTGCTGCCCGGGTGCTGGGTGTCGAGGCCCGGTTCGCGCGTATCCCCACCGAGTTGTTGGTGCGCATGGCACCCGCAGCGGCCGAGTGGTGCGGCATCAATTTCTGTTTCAACAACCTGTTCGACAATGCAGCGGCCAAGGCGGACCTGGGTTTCCGCTACACCATCACCTGGGAGGAAGGGGTGCGGCGCATGGTGGCCTACCACGACGCGCAGGGGGCCATCGACCGCTGCCCGCCCGAGCCACTGTACGAGCGCATTGTCGAGGCCTGGGGAAAACTGAGCGCAGCGGTGCCCGACCTGGAGCAGGGCGGTGCTGGTCCGGCGCGGCCATGAAGGGTAGAAGGAGTTTCCAGAAACAGGTGTAGCTTCGTTAGATGATTGTCAGAGCGCAAAGAAAAATGGCCAGAAGGCCCAGCGCATCACCTTGCGCTAACTCCTTCTGGCCATTACCCTGTAAAACTGGTGGAGCAGAGCGGGATCGAACCGCTGACCTCAAGCTTGCAAAGCTCGCGCTCTCCCAACTGAGCTACTGCCCCGTCATTCTTTGGCGGGTTCGGTCTTCTTCTCGAAACTGAGGAGGATGGTGGAGGCGATGAAGAGGGAGAAGAAGGTGAAGCCGAGAATGTCGGCCCGGAACTGATCGAAGACCTCGCCCACCGCCGGGATCACATAGCCGCCCAGGCAGATGAGATAGAGGACGATGCTGCAGAGTTGCAGTTTTTCGAGGAAAAAGCTGCTCTTGGCCCAGGCCATAGGATCCTTTTCGCGGCTGACAGCGATACAAACTAATTAAAAATATCCATGAACACGGATTGCGTCAACCATCAGGGGGAGATATGCCAGATCCGGTGATTGTCGGCAGCGCCCGCACCGCCATCGGCAAGTTCGGCGGGGGGCTGGTAGAAGTGGGGGCGATCAGCCTGGGGGCGGTGGTGATTCGGGAGGCGTTAGCCCGCTGTGGTGTGGAGGCCGCCCAAGTAGACGAGGTGATCATGGGGACCGTGTATCAGGGGGGGCTGGGACCCAACCCGGCCAGACAGGCCGCCGTGGAAGCCGGCGTCCCCTACGCGGTACCGGCGACTACCATCAACAAGCTCTGCGGCTCGGGGCTCAAGGCCATTGCCCTGGCCGGACAGGCGATTGCCTCGGGAGAGGCCAGTATTATCGCCGCTGGGGGCATGGAGAATATGAGCCGGGTGCCCCATGTGTTGCCCAACTCGCGCTGGGGCGAGCGCCTGGGCCACGGCAAACTGGTGGATCTGATGTTATTGGACGGCCTGTGGGATTGTTTCTACGACTGCCACATGGGCATCACTGCCGAGAATCTGGCCGTACAGTACGGTATTTCTCGGGCAGAACAGGATCGCTTCGCCGCCCAGAGCCAGGCCCGCTACCAGCAGGCCGCCGCCGCCGGGCTTTTTGCCGGGGAGATCGTCCCGGTGCCCGTGCCGCAGCGCAAGGGCGAGCCGCTGCTCTTTGCCCAGGACGAATATCCGCGCGCCGACGCCACGGCCGAAAAGCTGGCCAAACTCCCAGCGGCCTTCAAGCCGGAGGGCACGGTGACGGCCGGCAATGCCTCGGGTATCAACGACGGGGCCGCCGCCGTGGTGGTGATGGCCGAAGAGACGGCCCGCCAGCGCGGGCTAAAGCCGCTGGCCCATCTGCGGGCGGTGGCCGCGGTCGGCGTGGACCCTGCGGTTATGGGCATCGGCCCGGCCCCGGCCATCCGCCGGGTGCTGGAAAAGGCCGGGATGAAGTTGGACCAGATCGACCTGCTCGAAGTGAACGAGGCCTTCGCCGCCCAGGTGTTGGCCGTGGGCCGCGAACTGGAGTGGGATGAGGCGCGGGTCAATGTCAAGGGTGGGGCCATCGCCCTGGGCCATCCAGTAGGCGCCAGCGGGGCGCGCCTGCCAGTGACCTTGCTGGCCGAGATGCAGCGCCGGCAGTTGCGCTGGGGCCTTGCGGCGCTGTGTATCGGCGGCGGCATGGGCATTGCGGCCCTCTTCGAGCGGTCCCCCTGAGGCCAGGCATGAGGACCCGTGGCCCTCATGCCTGGAGTTGCTCAGACCAGTTCCAACTCGCCCTCCTCCTCGTTGCGCTCCTCGATCTCCGTGGCCATCCGCTCCTGCGTTTTCTCGAGGATTTGTAGATTGCGGACCTGGATCTCGACCAGGGAGTGGGGCTGCTGATCCTCCCCTTTCCACGAATAGCTGCGCAGTCGGCCAGTGACCAGGACCGGGCTGCCCTTGTGCAGCCGGCTGGCGGCGTATTCGGCCTGCTTGTGCCAGAGGACGATGTTGAAGAAGGACGCCTCTTCCTGCCACTCGTTGTTGCGGTCGCGGTAGGAGCGGTTGACGGCCAGGTGGGCGACCAGGCGCAGGGCACCGTTCTCGCTCTGGCGGAGCTCGGGGTCCTGGACCAGGCGGCCGGCGAGGGCCACCTGGTTGATGGCGGGCATTCTCAGTTCGGACATGGCAAAACCTCCGGATATGGGGATAAGGGGGCTGGTTCGGAAACCAGGCTGCAGAGGGAGTAGCAGGAGGCGTGCCAGCAGTTTAGGGAATCGCTAAGCCTTTTCTGTAAATACAGTTGGCCAGAGGATGGGCATGGGCCCTTTGCTGGCAGTGTGTAGGAGAGGAAGCAGGGATGGCCAGGGGGGGAAACACTTTGGGGACCCTCAGGGTGCTGCAGCGCTGCCAAAAGCGTTGGTTGTTTAACTGGCCCACCCTAATTACATTTGTAACGAATGGGAGGACATGAGCTTAGACTTGAACAGCGAATCCACGGCCAGCCCGAACCCACGCCGCCCCAACCGCTTGGGAGCCGAGACCAGCCCCTATCTGCGCCAGCACGCCTACAACCCAGTGGATTGGCATTCCTGGGGCGAGGAGGCGCTCGCCAGGGCCAGGGCCGAAGACCGGCCTATCCTGCTCTCGGTGGGATATTCGGCCTGCCATTGGTGCCACGTCATGGAGCGGGAGTGCTTCGAGAACGACCAGATCGCCGGCCTGATGAATGAGCGTTTCGTCAACATCAAGGTGGACCGGGAGGAGCGCCCCGACCTGGACGAGATCTACATGGTGGCGGTCCAGGCCATGACCGGCAGCGGGGGGTGGCCCATGACCGTTTTTCTCACCCCGGATCAGCGGCCCTTTTACGGCGGCACCTATTTTCCCCCGACTGATCGGTACGGCCGTCCTGGTTTCCCCAAGGTGTTAGAGGCGGTCGCCGAGTTCTACCAGAACCACCGCGACCAAGCCCACCAGCAGGCCTCCAGGCTGACGGAGGCCCTTCGGCAGAATACGGTGTTGCCGGCCGGAGCGGCGGGCCTCGGCGTGGAATTGATCGAAAACGCCTGCCGCCAATTCAAAGATAACTTTGATCAGGCGCACGGAGGATTCGGCCAGGCACCCAAATTTCCGGCCAGCATGAGTTTGGCGTTGCTCTTGCGGCACCACCGGCGCAGCGGCGACCAGGAGGCCCTGGAGGTCGTCGAAATTAGCTTGAAGAAGATGGCCCACGGGGGCATCTACGACCAACTGGGCGGGGGGTTTCACCGTTACTCGGTGGACGAGCAATGGCTGGTGCCCCATTTCGAGAAGATGCTTTACGACAACGGCCTGCTCACCTGGATCTACTTGGAGGCCTACCAATTGACCGGGGAGCCCTGCTACCGGCAGGTAGTCGAGGAGACCCTGGGGTACGTGCTGCGCGAGATGACCGCACCCGATGGAGGCTTCTACGCGGCCCAGGACGCCGACAGCGAAGGGGAGGAGGGCAAGTTTTTCGCCTGGGACCCCGAGGAGGTGGCCGCGGTGCTGGGCGAGGATCAGGCCCGGCTCTTCAATCGGTACTACGGCGTCAGCGAAGAGGGCAACTTTGAACAGGGCAAGAGCGTCCTCCATGTGGCCGACCCGCTGGAGGGCGTGGCGCGCTTATTACAGGTTAGGGCCGAGGAGTTGCGGCGCACAATCGCCGAGGGCCGGCAGCGCCTGCTCCGTGTTAGGCAAGAGCGGATAGCCCCTGGGCTTGACGACAAGATCATCGTCTCGTGGAATGGCCTGATGATCAGCGCCATGGCCCGCGCCAGCCAGGTGCTCGGCGATAGGGCGTACCTGGATGCGGCGGCAGCGGCGGCGACATTCATCCTAGAGCAGATGACGGAGGGGGAGCAGTTGCGCCACACTTACGGGGGAGGCCAGGCCCGCCTGGAAGCCTACCAGGACGATTACGCTGCGCTGACCAATGCCCTGCTCGATCTGTACGAGGCCACCTTCGATCGCCGGTGGCTCCAGGCGGCCCGCCGGTGGTGTACGGCGATGATCGAGCGTTTCTGGGACGACAAGGAGGGGGGGTTCTTCTTCACTGCCGGCACTGCCGAAGCCCTGATCGTGCGCACCAAGAGTCCGCACGACAACCCCACTCCCTCGGGCAATGCCCTGGGGGCGCTGGTGCTGCTGCGCCTGGGAGAAATGACCGGGGATGGTGAATTGCGCGCCAAAGCCGAGCGCACCCTGCAGGTGTTTGGGGGCCTGATGCGCCAGGTTCCCAGCGCCAGTGCCCAAATGCTCTGCGCCCTCGATTTCTACCTCAGCCCTCCCTGCCAGATCGCCGTGGTCGGGCCGGGCACCGAGCAGTTGCTCAAGGTGGTGTGGGGCCGTTTTCTGCCCGCCAAGGTGGTAGTGGGTGTTGGTGCGGGGGATGATCCGGAGGAGGTGGTGCGCGATATTCCTTTGCTGGCCGGCAAGATACCGGTGCACACGGGAAGGGCCAGCGTCTATCTGTGCCGCAACTTCACCTGCTCGCCCCCGGTGGGCGAGAGCGAGGTTTTAAACGCCATGCTGGCGGCGCAGGCCTAGCGCCGCGGAGGGGTCCGATGACCAACAGAGCACCCTCGGGCAAGGCCCAGGAACAAGCGCTGCAGCAGAAACTCCTGCAAGTGCCGGTGTTCGCCCGCCTGTCCGGGCAGTACTTGCAGCAGCTGCTCAAGGCGGCCAAACCCAAAGCCGTCAGCGCGGGGGCATCGGTGTGGAGTCCTGGGGAAGCCTGCAAGGGGCTCTATATCCTGCTCAAGGGACAGGTGAAGGTCGTCGCCGAGGGCAAGTACGATCACCCGGTGCAGCCCATCGCCTCCTTGGGAGAAATTAACGCCTTGACTCAGCTGCCTTATACCGATCAGGTGGTGGCGGTGGAAAACAGCGTGCTGCTGGAAGTCGCCTCGGGGCTCTTTGAACAGATGCTGCTGGCCAACACCAATGTCTGCCAGCTGCTCTGCCGGAATATCATCAACGTCATTTCCGACCAGCTGCAGGTGGCCAACGAGCGCATCACCCAGGCTCAGGGCGACCGGCAAGGACTGGTACAACGCATCACGGATGCCGAGGCTGAGGTTAATGCGCTGCGCATCATCAAACTGCGCTGAATTATGGTGAGCACCGGCCAGCAGCGAGGGTCGCAGGTGCGCCCGGACCTGCTCTACCGCGCCTTGGTGGATGGGGGGATGATCTACGACGGTGAACAGGGGCAGGTGCACCATCTCAATGCCAGTGCCGCCCAGGTCTGGGAGCTTTGCCAGGCCGGGGCGACCAGCGCGGCCCTGGTTGAGGCCCTGTGCAGTCGGTACGAAGTGGCCAGTGAAGAGGCGCAGGCCGATGTGCGCCGGATTCTCCAGTTTTTTGCCGACGCCCATCTGCTGCAGTTATGAGGCGCTCCCCGCCTCTCCTCCAGGCCGCCCTGGGAGAGGAGCCGGCCCACCTGGATGCCGATCAATGGGAGCGCCTGGTCGAACCGGCGGCGGAGGAGGGTCTCGGAGGATTGTTTTACCAGCGCTGCACGGCAGCCTCCGTGGCGCTGCCCTCGGCGCTGGGCCGCAACTGGCAGCGCTACTACCGGCAGACGGCCGGGGCCAATTTTGCGGCACTGCAACGCCTGGGCGGATTGCTGGCCGCCATGAAAGCCGGCCCCCCCTCGGTGCTGCTGCTGCCCGGGGCGGCGCTGCTGCCCTTCTATCCGGATCCCGGCTGCCGGCCTATGGACGACCTGGATCTACTGGTCCGGCCGGAGGCGGAGGGTCGCTTTCTGGAGCTCCTGCAGGTGTGGGGGTTTGCCCCGGTGCCGCGCCATCCGGGGCTCTGGGTGAGCGGCGATCTGGTGCTGGATTTACACCGGGATCTGCTCAACACCGCCCGGATTCACACCCGGCGTTATGCCGGCTGGATGGACCCAGCCGAGGTGTGGAGGGACAGCCGTTCCACCCGGATCGAGGGGGTGCAGGTGGGCACGATGGGCCTTGAGGACATGGTGCTCTACACGGCGGTACACGCGCTGCGGCACAGCTTCAGGCGCCTCACCTGGTTTGTGGATCTGCGCCTGCTGCTGCAGGCGGGGGTCAACTGGGAACACCTGGAAGACAAAGCGGTGCGCTACAACTTAGTCCGGCCCTTGGTGTACGGATTTCGCTATTTACAAGACTACGCCGCTTACCATTTGCCTGAGCCGGCGGTCGCTCTGCTGGCGCGCACTCCCTTGCGCACCGGTGAGGCGTATCTGTTGCGCCGGAGTTTTCAGGATCGCCGTCACAGCGAGTGGGGGGATGTGTTGTGGGCATTCAGCATTCCCCGGTTGAGCCGTCGTTGCCGGTTCCTGGCAGAAACCTGCTTCCCCCAACCGCAGGTGCTCTTGCAAGTATTTCCCTATCTCCCCAAGCCCCTTTTTCCCCTGGCCTATGGTCTGCGCCTGCTCCAGTTGCTGCTGCGGGGCAGCCGGCAGTTGTGCTGGTTGCTGACCAGACCCCAGGAAAGAGCGGATAGAGTCGCCCTATGAAAATGCGCTGTATCTCCCGGTGGGCGATCGCCCTGCTGGTGATCCTTGCTGGTTGTAGTGGTTCCGCTCGAGGTGTGTTTCAGGGACCACCGGCCGAAGCTCCGCCGAATCAGCTGGGCGCGCTCCCCTATGATCCGGCCAAGCAGGCCTTCACCGAAACCCGCGGCGTCACCGAGTATCTGCTCGGGCCCGGAGATGTGCTTGATGTGATCCTGCGTGGCATCGAAATGGTCAGGGAGAAGGTGGTGATCCGCAGCGATGGCAACATCTCCTTTAGCCTGGTGGAGAATGTCCGCGCTGCCGGCCTGACAGTGAGTGAAGTGGACGAGGGCTTGACCAACGAGTTGCGCCACTA
>CAMAVQ010000048.1 GCA_945861755.1 Gemmatimonas phototrophica | reverse complement strand
GGTCAACCCCTTTGAGGTCGGACCACAGGTCCGAGAACCAGAGATTTCTCTCCTCCCAGAAATAGGCGCTTGCCCGCCGGTGTTCTTTCTCCGCCGCACTGGCAAAGACCCGCCGGTTCCCCTTGCGGGCGATCAGGATGTACTCGTGTTCGTAGGTGACATACGCCCCGGCCGGCAACATGCCCGAACCCATGAACTTGCTGGGCGCGTTGGTCGGCTTGCGCCAGAGGATATCGGGCAGGGTCGCAAAACCCAGGCGCATCAGGGCCGCGAGGATGCGGGCGTGATTGGGCCAGAGTTGGAACTCGCCCTGCAGGGTGCGGGTGGCATCGCCGATATTGATGCAGGCCAGGCCGCCCGGCTTGAGTACCCGGAAGAGTTCGGCCCACACCGGGTCCAATAACGCGTGCATGCGCTGGAAAGCACTGGCGCCCTTCCCCTCCGCCAGTGCCGCGGCAATGCCTTGGTCCTGGTCGGCAAATACCGCGTCCCACATCTCGATCATGGGATAGGGCGGCGAGGTCACCACCAGGTCGACACTCTCCCCGCCGAGGAATCCCATATCGCCGGCAGCGCCGGTGCTGATCTGAATACCTGTCTTCATTGGCAGGCAAATATAACTTGATCCCTGCACCCCGGCGCGGTATTGTATTTGCCAAACAGGAGAGATTGATTATGGCACGCATGGGCAGAGCGGCTATTCTGGATCAGGTTCGCGGGCAATTCGCTATTGGCGAAGCCCCGGTCCCCGAACCCGGACCAGGGGAGGTCCTGGTGCGCCAAACCATGTGCGGCCTATGCGGAACCGATGTGCACATCTTTCATGGGCATTTTCCCAACACTCGTTTTCCCCTGGCCCTAGGACACGAGATCGTCGGTCGGATCGAACGCCTGGGCACGGGGGTTGTCGCTGACTCCATGGGCGAACCCGTGGCCGAAGGCGACCTGGTCGCCGTGGTCCCAGGCGTGGCCTGCGGCACCTGCTATTTCTGCGCTGTGCTGCGGGAACCGGGCCTGTGTGTCGAGGGCATTGCCTACGGCTTCCGCCCCGCATTGGACCAGCCGCCCCACTTCCAGGGGGGATTTTCCGAATATGTCCTGCTCGACTACCCCCGCTCCACCTTCCTCAAGATGCACGTAGCCCCGGAAATCGCCGTACTCCTCGAACCCTTCACCGTAGGCCTACACTTCGCCGACCGGGCCAACCTCCGCATCGGCGCCAGCGTCGTCATCCAGGGGGCCGGAGCCATCGGCATCTTCAGCCTGGCGGCGGCGCGCGAAGCCGGGGCCCACCAGACCATCGTCGTCGGAGCCCCGGCCTCGCGACTGGAGTTGGCCCGGCAGTTCGGCGCTGACCTGACCATCGACATCGAAAAAGTCCCCGATCCGGCCGAGCGCATCGCCCTGGTGAAAGCCGCCACGCCCGGCGGGTACGGGGCGGATGCGGTGTTCGAATGCACTGGCGTTCCCCAGTCCATTCCCGAGGGTATCCAGATGCTCCGCCGGGGAGGCACCTATGTCGAGGGCGGCCACTTCACCAATGCCGGGGACATCACCCTCAATCCCCACTATCACTTTGTCCGCAACCACATCACCCTGGTCGGGGTCTGGGGCAGTTCGCTGTCCCACTTTGTGCGCGGCCGGCCCATCCTCGAATCGGGCCGCTATCCCTTCGACCAGTTGGTCTCCCACCGCCTGCCCCTGGAGCGCCTGGGCGAGGGCATCCAGGCCCTGTCGACCAATTACCGCCTGGACGGGAACGAGGTCCGCAAGATCGCCATCCTGGCCCACCCCCAGGAGTCCTGAGATGGACGGCATCCACGACATGGGCGGCATGCACGGCTTTGGCCCGGTGCCGCGCGAGGCGAACGAACCGGTCTTCCACGAAGCCTGGGAAGGGCGGCTCTACGCCATGCGCGTGAGCACCCGGCTGGCCGATCCGGGCAATCTGCGCCAGCACATCGAAAGGATGGAGCCGGGCCAATATCTCAACTCCTCTTACTACGAGAAGTGGCTGCACGCCTGGACCCAGATCCTCCTGGCCAACGGCGCCCTGACCGAGGAGGAGTTGCAGGCGCGCGAAAGGCTCCTGAGCCAGGAACCCACCGCACCCCTGCCCCGGCGCGAGGACCCTGCCCAGGCCAGGCAAGCGCTCGGACGACTGCGCACCCCTCAACCCCTGCAGCGCGTGGCAGAGGCCCAACCCCGCTTCCGTATCGGCGATTCCGTGTCCACCCGCCACTTCCATCCGCCCGGTCACACCCGCCTGCCCCGCTATGCACGCGGCAAAAAGGGCGTGGTGGTCGGCTACTATGGCTGCCAGGACTTTGAGGACGAAGCCCCCGCCGACAGCCTTGCGAGGGTACAGCCCCTCTATGCCGTGCGTTTTGCCGCCCGGGACCTGTGGGGCGAATCCGCTGAACCTGCAAGTACCGTGCACCTGGATATGTGGGAGAGCTACCTGGAGACTGCCGGATGAGCCATCCTCATCACGACCATCATCACGACCACGAATCCCCCGCCGCCCTGCGCACCCGCGCCCTCGAATCCCTCTTGGTGGAAAAGGGCCTGCTCAGCACCGACACCATCGACGCGGTGGTGCGCACCTATGAAGAGGACATCAGGCCGCTCAACGGAGCCAAGGTGGTGGCCCGCGCCTGGACCGATCCCCAATACAAAAAACATCTGTTAGCGGACGGCACCGCTGCCATCGCCGACCTGGGCTTCACCGGCCGGCAGGGCGCCCAGATGGTGGTCCTGGAAAACACCCCCCAGGTGCACAACGTGGTGGTGTGCACCCTCTGCTCCTGCTACCCCTGGCCGGTACTGGGCCTGCCGCCGGCCTGGTACAAGTCTTACTCGTATCGCTCGCGGGTGGTCCGGGAACCGCGCGTCGTGCTGCGGGAGTTCGGCCTCGACCTGCCGGCCGAGGTGGAGGTGCGGGTGTGGGACAGCAATTCGGAGGTGCGTTATATGGTCCTGCCCGAGCGGCCGGCCGGTGCCGAAGGGCTGGATGAAAACGCCCTGGCGACCCTGGTCACCCGCGACGCCATGATCGGCGTGGCCCAGGTACAGGTGCCCTGAGATGGACCGCCATCCCGAAACACGTCTCGACGAGTTGGACCTGCCGCGCCAGAATGGCGAACTGCTCTTCACCGCCCCCTGGGAGGCGCGGGCCTTTGGCCTGGCCGTGGTCCTCAGTGAGCGGGGGATCTACGCGTGGGGGGAATTCAGCCGGGAACTGGCAGCGCAGATCGCCGCCGGGGAAGAACAGGGTGAAACGGAGGGCTACTACGAGCGCTGGCTCGAATCCCTGGAACACCTGGCCCTGGAAAAAGGCCTGGTGCAGCCCGAAGAACTAACCGCCCGCATGGCCCAGTTGGCCGCCCAGGACGACCACGCCCACTAGGTAGTTTTTCTCTGCTGCCGCCGCCGCCGCACTGCCAGCGCCAACTCCTCCAGCACCGGCACGGTCCTCTCCCATGATATACAGGCGTCGGTGATGCTCTGCCCGTAGACCAGGGGTTGGCCCGCGACCTGGTCCTGCCGCCCTTCCTTCAGATGGCTCTCGATCATCACGCCGCACACTTCGTCGGCACCCTCGGCCAGCTGCTCGGCAATGCTGCGGGCCACCAGGGCCTGGCGCGTGTAGTCCTTGTCGCTATTGCCGTGGCTGCAGTCGATCATCAGCCGGTGCAGCAGGCCGGCCTGCTGCAGGGATTGGGACACGGAACGGACCGTCTGGAGGTCGAAGTTCGGGCCACTCTTGCCCCCGCGCAGGATCACGTGGCAGCAGTCGTTGCCGGTGGTGGCGACAATGGCGGCGATGCCCTGCTTGGTCACCGAGAGGAAGTGGTGGGCATGGCGGGCCGCTTTCATCGCATCGATGGCCATCTGCACATTGCCGTCAGTGCCATTCTTGAAGCCCACCGGCATGGACAGCCCAGAGGCCAGTTCGCGGTGCACCTGGCTTTCGGTGGTGCGCGCGCCAATGGCCCCCCACGAGACCAGATCGGCGATGAACTGCGGGGTAATGGTGTCGAGGAATTCGGCGCCGACGGGCAGGCCGCGTTCGGCCAGGTCCAGCAGTAGTCCCCGCCCCAGGCGCAGCCCCTGGTTGATGGCAAAGCTGCCGTCCAGGCGGGGGTCGTTGATCAGGCCCTTCCACCCCACGGTGGTGCGCGGTTTCTCGAAATAGACGCGCATGAAGATCAACAGCTCGTCACCCAGGCGCGCAGCACAGGTCTGCAGTTGCTCCCCGTATTCCAGGGCCGCGACCGGATCGTGGATGGAACAGGGTCCCACCACCACCAGCAGGCGCTGGTCGTCGCCCCGGAGGATGGCCGCTGCCTGGGGTCGGGCCTGGGCCACCGTGGCCGAGGCCTTTTCACTGAGGGGCAGTTCCTCCATCAGGATGGCCGGGGGAATGAGCGGCTTCAGCCCGGCAATACGCAGGTCATCAGTATTCTGGAACATCGCCGTCTCCCGGTAACTAGAAGCCCAACTCAGCCTTCACCTGGTCTTTTTCGATGCGCAGTCCCTTGAGCCGGCGCCGGGCCTGCCCTTCTTTCAGCTGATAGACGGGCAGGCTGTCCAGGTACGCGGCCACCAGCGGGCCCACCAGCTTTCCCACCTGCCGGCAGAGAACCTCGGGCACCTCGTCCAACTGAAAGCGCAACAACCTGGGTGCCACCAGCACCAGCGCCCCACTCTTGGCCTGGTAGGCGATGCCGCTGTCCATCGCCACCTGGCCCTGGTACTCCACCCCCGCCATGCCCGCTTTCAGGGCCAGACTCAGGCCCACCCGCTCCGTGGCCGGCTCCAGGGTCAGAACCGGGGAACTCAGGTTCACGTCAAAGAGCAATACCCGGGTCTGGAAGGGAAAGCGGGTTTCGAGCCGCCGCTGCAGTTCCCGCTGGGGAACCGTCACGCCCAGGCGCATGGGGCCGGCGCAGCCGGCCAGGACCACCAGAAACCAGCACCAAACAGGGAGTCGTCGCATCTCAGGTTCCCGGTTTCCAGCCCAGCGTGGCAAAGTCCTTGCCGGTGAGGGCTCTGATCTGCCTGGCTTTCATCCGCGCCTCCGCCAATTCAGCGTGCAGATCATCGGGCCAGTACACCCGGCCCTCCCGCACGGTCATCACCGGATCGATGCGGAGCCGGCCCTCTTCGCGCTGGCCGTGCACATCGGCAAAGGAGAACTCGCCCTCGCGCACCACAAAAGCCGCCAGGTCCGCCACCCGGCCCACTTCCAGGCTGCCCAGGTCCCGGCTGCGGCCAATGGCTGCGGCCGGGGTGCTGGTGGTCTGCCGCACGACCTCCTCCAGAGGAATGCCCAGGTTGAACAGTTTGGAGGCGGTTTCGGCCAGGCTGAATACCGTGGAATCGAGACTGTGGGAGTGCCAGTCGGTGCTGATGGCATCGGAGGCAAAACCCTGGGCCAGGGCCTCTTTGGCCACCGAGTAGCGGAAGCTGCCGCCGCCGTGGCCCAGGTCGAAGACCACCCCCCGGTCCCGAGCCTGGTGTACCTGGTCGAGCACCTTGCCGTCTTCGCCGAGGATGCTGTCGCCCTGGCCCTGGTAACAATGCGTGACAATATCCCCCCCCCGCATCAGCTCCAAAACCTGAGACAAGGGCACGCCGGCCCCGATATGGACCATGATCGGCACCTTCGCCAATTCGGCGGCCTTCACTGCCAGGCGCAGCGGCTCCACCCCGTTGGGCCCGACCTGATGGATGCCCTGGCGCACCTTGACCCCCACACACACCTCGCTCCAGTGGTGGATCACAAAAGCGGTGCGCTCGGGATCACCGTAGCGCAGATCCTCCATCTCCCCCAGGGGACCATAGGTCAGACCGATGCCGCTGATATGCACAAAGGCCAGCATGCGGGTGCGCGAGCAGGCGGCGACGTGGTCGTGAAAACCGATGAAGTTAGCCCAGCCCACCGAACCGGCATCGACGATGGTGGTCACCCCCGTTGCCAGGCACAGGGCATCGGCCTGGATGCCCCAGGTGGTGGCCCCCGGATAGATGTGGGCGTGCATATCGATCCAACCGGGGGTGAGGATGCGGCCGCTCAGGTCGATGCGCTGGCGGGCGGGCCCCTCGATGCGGGACTCGACGGCCGCGATTTTCCCCCCTGCGATGGCCACCTCCCGCGCCCCGTTGATACCCTGCGCCGGGTCGATGACCGTGGCCCCTGAGAGGATCAGATCGTACATGCCAGCTCTCCCTTGACGTACTCCTGCGGTGCCCTGTTATTTGAACCTTTCGCCGGTCAAATCTAAGGCTGCGCACCTCTTCAGTCCACTAACTCAGAGAGGTCCTGCATGGTTGGTTCACTCACCAATGTCCCGCCCGCCAGTGGCATCCGCGTGCCCCCCGAGGAGTTGCGGACTCTGGTCGCCGCCTTGTTCGAGAAAGCCGGCACCTCGGCCGCCGACGCCGAATTGATCGCCCGCCTGCTGGTGCTCACCGACCTGCGCGGGGTCTTCAGCCACGGCACCCAACAGACCCGCGGGTACGTCCGGATGATGTTGGAAGGCCGGGTCAATCCCCGCCCCGTGTTGCACTCGGTTAGCCAGACCGACACCACCCAGGTGCTCGACGGCGACGGAGGCATGGGCCATTTCCCCTCTTACCACGGCACCCAGTGGGCCATCACTCAGGCCAAAAAACACGGGCTGGCAGCGTTGACCACCCGCAACCACTTTCACTTTGGGGCGGCCAGCAAGTACTCGCGCCTGGCCCTCGATCACGACCTCATTGGCCTCGCGATTTCCTCGCACCGCTACTTCCCCAAGCCCGAGAACAACGTGCTGGGCGCCGGCGGCGGCTCGCCGATGAGCATCGCCATCCCCGCCGGGACCCAGCCCCCCCTGGTCCTCGACATGGGCGCCTACTTCCTGCCCTACACCGAGGAACTCTTCCAGCAGTTTCCGGCCACCTTCTTCAAGGGCCTGGGCCTGGCCGCCTTGTTCCAGGCCCTGGGCGGCATCCTGGCCGGCATCTACAAACCCGAGGTCCAGGCCCCCCTCTCCAAGTGGGAGTCGAATCAGGGTGCCTTCATCGTCCTCTTTGATATCAAGCGCTTCATGCCGGTGGACGAATTCAAAAAAGAGATGGACCGCTATATCGGCGACGCCCGCCGCATGAAACCCCTGCCTGGGTACGAGCGGGCCGAACTACCGGGCGGCCTGGAGCAGCAGCGCCAGCAGGAATACGCTCGCGAGGGCATCCCCGTCAACGTCGAGCACCAGCAATCCCTCGAAGAAATCGCCGCGCAACTGGGTGTGGCCACCCCTTTTGCCCGCTACGCCCACACCCACTTTGGCGCCTGAGGAGAATCCATGTCCAAAGTCCGCGTCTTCACCAGCTGCGAGATCGAGTTTGCCCACGCCGCCCTCCAGTTGTTAAAAAAATCAAACTTCGAATTGACATACCGTCCGCCCCACCCCGGCTGGCCCGACGAGCAGACCCGCGCCAGCCTGCCGGGCATACACGCCCTGCTGGCCGGCAGCGAGCGCATTGCCGCCCACACCCTGGACCAGGCCGACAGTCTCAAGATCGTCGCCCGCAACGGAGTGGGCTTCGACAAGGTGGATCTGGAGGAGTGTACTGCGCGCGGGATCATGGTCACCAACACCCCGGGGGCCATGGCCGACGCCGTGGCCGACCTGGCCTTTGCCCTGCTTTTGACCCTGGTGCGCCAGACCGCCGCTGGCGACCACCTCATCAAGGAGGGCGGCTACGAGGTGGCGATGGGCGAGGACCTGTCTGCCATGACCCTGGGGCTGGTGGGCTGCGGCCGCATCGGCGCCGAGGTGGTACGCCGCGCCCTGGGCTTCAAAATGCGGGTGCTGGTCTGCGATCCCTGGGTGGCGGAGGCGCGCCTGCAGGAGATGGGGGCCACCCCGGCCTCGCTGGAGGAATTGCTCGCCCAGGCCGATGCCGTCACCCTGCACACCCCGCTCTCCACCGAGAACCAAAATCTGGTGAACGCCCGCTTCTTGGCCGCCATGAAGCGGGGCAGTTACCTGATCAACACGGCGCGGGGGGGATTGGTGGACGAGCCGGCCCTGATCGCCGCCCTCAGGAGCGGTCAGTTGGCCGGGGCCGGCCTGGACTGTCAGGCCAGCGAACCGCCCACCGGGGTTTCGCTAGAATTGGTGCGGATGGAACAAGTGGTAGCCACCCCACATGCGGGCTCCAAAACCCTGGCGGCCCGCAAACACATGGCCCTGATGGCCGTCCAGTCCATCGTCGACTGCCTGGAAGGCCGCGTCCCCGAGCACCTGGTCAACAGAGAGGTGTTGAAGCAGTTAGGCCGCTGACCAACTAGCGATCAGCCGGCAGATAACTCGACGCGCCGGCCCGAACGAGAGGATTCCCGCACCGCTTCGATGATCTCGAGGGTGCCGCCGGCATAGGCCCCCGTGGCGATGGGTTTTGCCCCGTCCAGGATGCAGTCGTGAAAGTGTTCGAGCGCCGGGGCAAAGGGCATGGTGCCGGTGTCAAAAGAGAAGACCTCTTCCTTATCAGCCCGATGTACCGCGATCTGGCTGTGCTCGCCGGGGTGGTAGGGCTTGGGCACTTCGATGTAGCCTTTTTCGCCAAACAACACCGCCCCCTGGCCACCGGGCGCGTCGAAACCCGTCTGCAAAGTTGCAAAACGCTCACCGCTGAAATTGAGCAGAATGCCCGCCCGAGTATCCACCCCGTAGTCCGGGTCCATACGGCAGGCGGCCTGCACTGAAAGAGGCTCGGCGCCAAAAGCGAAACGGGCAAAGGTGATGGGATAACAACCCACATCCATGAGGCTGCCGCCGCCCAGTTCTTTGTTCATGCGGATATTGTCGGTGGGGCGGACCAGCGGAAAAGTCATCTGCGCCTGCACCTGCACGAGGGGGCCGATGGCGCCCTCCTCCAACAGCTGGCGCAGTTTCAGGGTCTGGGGATGGTAGAGGAAGACAAAAGCCTCGAAGAGCAGCACCCCCGCCTGCCGGCAGGCCTCCACCATCTGCCGGGCCTGGGCAGGGTTGAGGGCCAGGGGTTTTTCGCAAAAAACCTGTTTGCCGTGTCGGGCGGCCAGGGCGGTCCACTCGGCGTGCAGGGCATTGGGCAGCGGATTGTACACCGCGTCGATCTGGTCGCTGGCCAGCAGGCTGGCGTAGTCGCCAAAGACCAGAGGGACGTCGTGCTGCCGGGCGAAAGCCTCTCCCTTTTCCTGACTGCGGCTGGCCACGGCCATCAGCTGACCCCTCTGGGTCTGCCTGAGGGCGGGGATAAAGGCCCGCGCTGCAATCGCCGCGGTGCTGAGGATGCCCCAGCGAACCACTTTATCGGCCATATCGGCCATAACAGTACTCCTCAATCGACGTTGGCGCCGCCGAGCACCTGGTCAGAGGCGCTCTAAGACCTCGGGAATTGATCCTCAGGCCGAATGCCCGCCCCTGGGCATGAAAAACTCGTACCGCGAAGGGTCGGTGTACCCTTCGATGGGAGTAGGCACGATGCCGGGGCTCTGGAGGGCGGCCTGCACGATGCTCTTGTTGAAGGAGTGAACATTGCCGTGGGCGAGGTATTCCTCCACCGGCATCCACAGGCAGTGCTCGATCTCATCTTCCTGCATCGAGATCTCCGCGCTGAGGGGGTGCAGCCGGCAAACGAAGTAGATGTCGGACTTCCCGTAGCGGTACCCGTGCCAGTGGCGGAAACAGACCAGGGCATCGAACTGGGTCTGCACCCCGGTCTCCTCCAGCACCTCGCGGATCACCCCCTCCACCAGGTGTTCACCCTCGTACAGGGCCCCCCCGGGCAGCTTGAAGCGGGGCGGGTTGGTGCTGGACTGGTGGTACTTCTCGCTGACCACCAGCAGTTCCCTGCGGTCGTTGAACACCACCCCGCCAGCGCCGATATAGTGCGAGGCATGGCGCGGGACAAAGGCCCCTTCCTGCAGCCGGCAGATGAGCATCAGGTAGTCTTCGCTACTGTGGTGGAAGACGAATCCCGCCTCCGCAGCGACGGGGATGAGCCGCGCTTTGGCGATGGGGACTTCCAGCCATACCACCTTGAGGCCCTGTGCACGCCACCCGCCCAGCGAGTGGAAGAGCTGAGAGGAGAAAACCTCCGGATCGGGGTTGAGCGCCTCTGGCTTGACCACGGTGCCGCCGAAGGGATTGTCGGTTGATTCCATCCGTTCCATACGCTTCCTATTGGTTGCAAAACAGCTTCTAGTCGCTCCAGAGATAGCAAAGGCGGCAGCACCCGTCAAGGGCCGCCATTTGGCATTAAGCGCCCTTTTTCGGTATTTTCTAGATTCATCCAGCATCCAGAAAGGAGTCGCACATGGCCTTTTCCTTTACCAATTCCCGCGGCAGTTCCTATATCCTGCACGCCAGAACCACCACCTTGAAGAACGGCAACACCCAGACCATTTACTTTTTTGCCCGCGAAGCCAAAGACGGCGCGCTCGACAGCGTGCCCGAAGGCTACGAAGTTTCCGAGAGCAAGAACGGCCTGCCGGTACTCAAGCGCAAGCAGTGAAGACCAGATGCCGTGGAGGGGAGCCGGCCCCGGTTCCCCTCACCCTTCCTCCAGCTCAAGGCTGACCTACCCTCCCTCGCAGCCCAGTGGTGTTCCGCTACTGGCCAGCCAGCCATTGCGCCAATTCGGGATCGGTGCCCGGCGCCAGGCGCAGCGCCTCACTGGCGTGGGTTCTGGCTTTAGCTGTCTGCCCCAGACTCCGGCAGGCATAGGCCAGCAATCGGTGCGCCTCGGCCTGGCCGGGTTTGAGTCGCAGCCATTGCTCGCAGGTCTCTGCCGCCTGCCGGGGACGCCCCTCCCGCAAGTAGAGTTGCGCCAGGCGCAGGTAGAGGGGTTCGTGCCGGGCGTCCTGACCCAGCCCCCTGCGGTAGGTCTCCACGGCCCGCTCCAGTTGGCCGCGCGCTTCGCAGACCCCCCCCAGGGCTTCGTACGCAAAGCCCTGAGCGGGAAAGCGCTCCAGTTGCTGCACATAAATCTGTACTCTTTGCTCGGGCCGGTTCTGCCGCTGGTAAAACTGGGCCAGCGCGGCATAGGAGGAGCGTTTCCAGGGCGCCAGACGCAGGGCCTCGCGCAGTTGCTGCTCGGCCTGGTCTAACTGACCGAGTCCCTCGTATATCTCCGCCATATTGTGATAGGTCCCCGCACTGGTCGGTTGCAGCCCCAGTTGCCGGGTGTAAAGTGCCAACGCTGCTTCTACGCGCCCTGCTCGATGGGCGAGAAAGCCCAGGATGAAGTAGGCCTCGGCAGACTGGGGGTCCAGCTCTAGGGCTCGGTTGGCCAGCGCGGTGGCCAGCTCCTCTGAACCGCGCGGGACCATCTCGGCGGCCCCGGTCGCGTACCCTCTGGCAAAGATCTCCCGCACTGCCAGGCGCCCTCCCTGGGGCAGGACCACGCCCTTCACCCTCCAGATCTCCACCTCGGGGCCTGGCTGCGCCAAGGTGCCAAAGTCGCTCAGCGGCACGTACAAGGCGTCAAGTGGATCGTACTGGGGGTCTTCCTGCTGCAGACCGGGCGGGACAAAGCGGGTCTGGAGCTGGGCGATCTGCCCCAGTTCCAGGGCAAAGGTGGAATCGATGCGCGAATACCCCAGTGGGTGGCGGTGCAGTACCACAAATCCAGGTTCGAGGCGTTCGGTCTCTGCTATGCGCCCGGCAGCGGCCTCGATATTGGTCCGCTGAATGCCGTAACTGTAAAAAGGTGCCGGGCCAGGCTGGTGCTCCAGGAAGTCCAGGACCGGCGCTACCTTCTCCGGGCCGAAGGCCTGTTCAAAATGGGAGAGTTCCCACCACAGGTCCTCAAAGGTGCGCACCCGCACATCCCCGGCCCAACCACCGAAATTGCCGATGACCGTGCCTTCGGGAACCCGTGCCTCGATCCACGTGCGCGCCTGCACCCGGGTATCGGGAGTGGCCAGCAGTTGGAGGGTGCGCCAGGAAAGGTAGAGGGGTTGGGCGCAGACCAGCAGAACCGCCGGCACCAGATACCTATCTCTTGGTATACGGGCCAGCAGCCCGCCGGCCAGCACGGCCAGCAAAGGCAGCAGGGGCAGGGCATAACGGACAAAAACCGCGCGTCCGGCACCAATGAATAAATAAAAGATGAGCAGCCCGGCCAGCAGGACCAGTTGGGCGGGCCGCCGCTCCTTGAGCGCCAGTGCCCCTCCTGTCAGCCCCAGCCCCAGCCCCAGCCAGCCCAGGCCGACCGGCAGGCTGACCCTGAGATGATACCACCATCCCAACCCCAAGTCCTGTCCGTGCCCCCCCTCCAGATGGCCCACCTGGGAGAGGAAGTGCTGGGAAAAGGTACTCCAGTCGAAGAGCACATAGGGCGAGGCCGCAAAAAAACACCCCAGCGCCATTGTTCCGGCAGCCCACAGTTTCCTGTCCCGCAGCGGCCGGCCGGCCGCCAGGTGAGCGGCCAACACGGCGGCCCCGGCCAGAGCGCCCGGGTACTTGGTTGCCGCTGCCAGCCCCACCAGCGCCCCGGCCAACGCATAGACTGACCATCCCTCCCGCTCGATCAGACGCACCGCTGCCCACACCGCCCCGGCTAACCAAAAACACAACTCCGCATCCACTCCGGCCAGGTGGCTCTGCCGCACGTGTAGGCTGCCCACTGCCAGCAGCGCCGCTGCCGGCCAGGCCGCCCGGCGCCCGTACACTCGGACGGCCAGGGCCCAAGTCCAGACGATAGCGCCCACCCCGAAGAGCGCGCTCTGCAGACGCGCCAGATACATCAGCTCGGTCCGGTCCAAGAAATAATGCAGGGCCACGAACTCTTCGAGCGACAGACCGGCGCCGGCCGCTTTCTGGATCAGAAAATACCCGCCGTACACCAGGCCCAGCAGATAGTAGTGGAGCGTGGGATAGGTGAAGAAATGGGGGTTCAGGTCGCCGCTGAAGAAATTCAGCGGGATGAAGACCGCGCTGTATTCGTCGGGATGAAGCCAGGAGGGCAGACCAAAGTCCAGGGCCCACAGCCGCAGGCCGGCACCCAGCGCCACCAGCACCGCCAGCAGCGCCCGGTCCCGCACTAACCCAGCGCCTCCACCTGCGCCGCGCGGGCAGCGGTTTCGAGACGCACCTTGTAGACCCCGCCAGGGTCGAGGGGAAATTCGGGCAATTCGTCCAGACCCTTGCCCATCCAGTGCAACAGGCTCACCGCGATGGGGTCGCGGTGCGAGATGGCGATGATCTTGCCCCCGGCGTGGCGGGTAAGCATCCTCCCGGCCCAGTCCAAAAAACGGGTGCGGATAGAGGAGGCGCACTCGATACCCGGGACCGTGGGTTCCTCGGTCATATAGGGGCGGGGCAGCGCCGAGAAGGGCTGGCCCTGGTACCCTCCCACCCCGGTCTCGACGATGAGGGGCTCGGTGGACAGGCCCAGCCCCAGATGTTCGCCCAGGATCTGGGCCGATTCCTGGGCCCGCTGTAGCGGGGAGACATAGAGGGCCTGAAAAGGACCTTGCTCCTCCAACAGGCCGGCGGCCTGGACCAGTTGCTCCCTGCCCTTATGACTCAACCCATAGCCGGGCAGATGGCCGTAGATGATGCCCTTGGGGTTGTGTACCTCGCCGTGGCGGATCAAATAGATCGTCAGCATGCCATCGCCTTTTTGAGCTAATATAGGTTTCGGCCCCAGGCATGTCGATCTGGCCCGTCTTGCCCCTACCCCCCCCCGGTGGGTATTATTTTGCAGCCTTTACCCCCTGGAGACCCTACATGCAACGCGCCCTCAGCCAGAAGCTCCTCGGCGTTAAACCACACCGGGAACTGCTCACCTTCCTGGACGGCCTGCTCCCGCGCCTGGGAGCGCCCCCTTCCCGCGACGTCTGGCTGCGAAGCGCCGCTCAAACCCGCCGGCAACTGCTCGAACTCCTCTTCCGGGGTCATGACCCCAAACTGCTGGAAGCCCAACCCCGGGTCGAGTGGCGGGGCGTGATCGAGACCGGCAAGGGCTATCGCATTCGCAAGCTGCGCTACGAAGGGTACCCGGGGCTGTGGGTGCCGGCCCTGCTCTATGAGCCCACCAAACTGCGGGGCAAGGTGCCGGCGGTGCTCAATCCCAACGGCCACCACCCCGGCGGCAAGGCCATGGACTACAAGCAGGCCCGCTGCCTCAACCTGGCCAAACGCGGCGTGCTGGCCCTCAGCACCGAATTCATCGGCATGGGTGAATTGCGCGCCGACGCCGACCACAACCGCATCGGCCTGCTCGACCTGTGCGGCGTGGCCGGGGTAGGGGTCTTCTACCTGTTGATGAAGCGCAGCCTGGACGTGCTGCTGGCCCATCCCCACACCGATCCCGAGCGGGTGGCCATGACTGGGCTCTCCGGCGGAGGTTGGCAGACCGCCCTGCTCTCGGCCCTGGACGAACGGGTGCGGGCCATCGCGCCGGTGGCTGGATACACCCCGGTGTGGCAGCGCACTGGCTGCATCGAGGATATCGGCGACCTGGAGCAGGGGCCGGCCGACCTGTGTACCGTCGCCGACTTCGACACCCTCACCGCCCTCTTCGCCCCGCGGCCCACCCTGCTGACCTACAACCACTTCGACGACTGCTGTTTCCAGACCCGGCGGGCAAAAAAGTCGGTGTATGAGCCGGCCAAACCGTACTTCGCGCTCCTGGGCGCCGCCGACCAGCTATCCTTCCACGACAATGTGGACCCGGGCACCCACAACTACGAGGCCGACAACCGCAGCCAGTTCTACCAATTCCTCAACCATCACTTCGGCCTGGATACCCCGGCCGATGACCTGCCCTGGAAAGAAGAACTGCGCAGCGAAGGCGAGCTGAATGCGGGCCTACCTGCCGACAACGCCACCCTGCTCTCCCTGGCCCAGCAGACCCTGCGACAGGTGCGCGCCACCCAGGCCCGCCGCCCGGCGCTGCCACCGGCCAAAGCCCGCAAGCGCCTGCAGGAACTGCTTTGCCTGCCCGCGTACCAGCGCGTCGAAGCGCAACAACGCGGTTCCGTCCGCCAGGCGCAGGGGGTGGAAGTCCGCCAGCACCTGCTCTCGCTGGACGGAGTATGGACCGTGCCAGTCACCGAACTAACCCCCGCCGGGGCCCGGGGCGCGGAACTGATCGTCGCGGACGGGGGTCGACGCAACGCTGGCCGTTGGGTCTCCCAGGTGCTGGCCCAGGGCCGGCGCGCCCTGGTGGCCGACGTCTTTGGCACTGGCGAAGCGGCCTGTTCCTGGCAGCACCACATGCTGATCTCCACCGCTGGCCAACGCGCCCTGGGCATCCAGGTGGGCCAGGTGTTGGCCCTGCTGGGTTGGGCCGGTCGCCGCTGGCGTCAGCCCGGCCTGCGAGCCGTCGGCCAGGTGATGCCCGTGGTCGCGCTGCTGGCCGCTGCCCTGGCGCCCGGCAAGGTCAAAGCCCTCACCACCGCCTCGCTGATGGACTCCCTGAGCCGGCTCATCGACTGGCCGGTGGCCTATGCCAGCGCCGCGCCCCTTTTCTGTTTTGGCCTGCTGCGCGAGTTCGACCTGCCCGACCTGGTGGAACTCTGCGCCCCGGTGCCCATCCACGACAGCAATCGCGGGCCGCTGAGGGCAGCCAGATCGCGATGATCCTGCTCCTGGCCGGGCCGGCTTTTATCGCCCTCAGTTTTGCCCTGATGCTGGGCCGAGTGGAACCCTTTGCCACCTTCTTCTACCAGTTCGCCTGGTACGGGCTGATCCTCACCTTCGACCAGCTGATCCGCCGCCACCAGGGCCGTTCCCTGATCGCCACCTGCGGCCTGCCGGGCTTCCTGGCCCTGCTCTTCTGGTCGGCGGTGTCCTGGTACTTTTTTGAACTGGTCAATCTCCGCCTTCAGAACTGGTACTATGTTTTTGTCGCCGACAATCCCCTCCTCAGCTTCCTGGGCTCGGTGGTCGCCTTTGCCACCGTCTTCCCAGGCATCTTCTGGATCGACCACTACCTGGGCCTGTACGGTGTGGCCGCCCAGCGCCGGGGCAAGCCCCTGCGTTTCACCAGCGCCGGCCTGCGCAACCTCCAGCTGGCCGGCCTGGGTTGTCTGGCCCTTCCCCTGATCTGGCCCGCCTATTTCTTTCCGCTGGTGTGGCTGGCCCTGGTGTTGATCACCGCGCCCACCAACTACCGCCGGGGCATCGACGATCTGCTGCTCCAGTTCGAGAGAGGGGAGTACGGACCCTTCCTGCGCCTGCTGCTGGCCGGCCTGATCGCCGGCTTCTTCTGGGAATCCCTCAACTTCTGGGCGCGGGCCAAGTGGATCTACACCGTGCCCTTCTTCGACCAGCTCAAACTCTTCGAGATGCCCCTGGCCGGCTTTCTGGGTTTCCCCCCTTTTGCCGTGGAGTGTGCGGTGCTCTACCGCGCCCTGGTCTGGCGCGGCCTGGCCCCGGCCTTTGGCGCGTACACCGCGCAGCGAACCCACCCCTCCGGCCCAGCCCTCAAAGGGGTCTTCTTTTTGCTGGCCGCCCTCGGCTGCGGACTGACCCATTACTACATGGACCGCCAGACCACCACCTCGGTGACCCCCCGCCTCGAAGCCCTCGAAGGCCTGGACCCCGGGGTGCGGTCCCTGCTGGAAATACACCGGGTGCGTTATCTGACCGATCTGGAGGGCTGGCAGGGGGCGAAGTTGTGGCAACAACTGGAGGGAGAACTGGCGCCCCCGCAGCTGGCCGAGCTGCGCCGCACCGCGGGGCTCTATCTGCACCAGGGCATCGGCGCCGAGTACGGAAATCTGTTGTTGCGGGCCGGCATCCACTCGGTCGAAGCGTTGGGCCAGCTCTCGGCTGAGGCCGTGCGCCAAAAACTCAGCGCTGTTCCTCACCAACGCCTGCCCACCCTGGCGCAGGTACACGTCTGGGTGCGCCGCGCGCCCCGCGAAAGGAACCTCCCGTGATCCTCTCCTGTTGCGCCTGGGCCCTTTCTGGTCCCGAAGAAAAGAACCTGGACCAGCTCGCCGAATTTGGGTTCCACCACGTCGATGTGCGCCCTCAGGCTCTGCGCTCGCCCCAGGCGCGCCAATGCCTGGCAGACCTGGGGCTGACCGTCCCCTGTGTGGCCATTGCCTTTCCGGAGGTACCCCTCGACTGCGCCGACGCACCGGTGGCGGCCCAGGCCTTCTCCCAGCTGGTCTCCGGCCTGCATCATGCCCGCGATCTGGGGGCTGCCACCGCCTACGTGGTGCCGGGCATGGACGGGAGCCCTGCGGCCCTGGAACGCTACGCCCGCGCCCTGGAACGCCTGGCCGCACAGGCCCAGAGCCTAAATCTCATGTTAGCTATCGAGCACTTCCCCGGCCGCAGCCTGCCCACGGCCGCAGCTACCCTCGACTTCATCGAAAAGATCGGCCACCCCAATCTCTACCTGCTCTTCGACCTGGGCCATGCCCAGATCTCCGGCGAAGATCCGGTTGCCCTCATCCATCGCGCCGGCGCGCGCCTGGGTTATGTACACCTGGACGACAACGACGGCCGCCACGACCAGCATCTAGGTCTGCTGGACGGCGTCCTCACCGAAGAAACCCTGCGCCGCACCTGGACGGCCTTGGGGGAAGTGAAGTACCAGGGCCCTATCAGCCTCGAATTGCACCCCCAGTTGCCAGATCCACTCGCCGACCTGCGCCGCAGCCGCGCCGTGGTGCTGCGCCTTGGACTAGGAGAAAGATGACCTGCGCTCCATGTCTTCCTTCCTGAACCGCTACGCCGCTTTCCTGAGCCGGCAGCCGGTCCTGGTCTTTCTGCTCGCCTGCGCCCTTTCGACCGGGGCCGCCTTCTACGCCTCCCGCCTCGAACTGCGCAGCAACTTCGAGGAACTGCTCCCCGAGTCCTACCGCAGCGTCCAGGATCTGCACCGCTTGGTGGGCCGGGTAGGGGGCTTGGGCAACCTGGTGGTGGCCATCGAATGCGACGACTTGAAGGCCTCCCAACGTTTTGCCGAGGATCTGGTCCCTCGCCTCAAGCAGAACCTGCCGCCCAACTACGTGCGTTATGTCGAGTACAAGGTGGACGAACAGAAGGACTTCTACGAGAAGAACAAGTACCTCTACGTAGATCTGTCAGACCTGCAGGAGATCCGCGACCGGGTCAAGGAGCGCATCGAGGACGAGAAGTGGAAACGCTCCCCCCTTGCTGTAGACCTCGAATTAGAAGACCATACCCCGGATCTCTCCGCCAAGTTCGACTTGTCGGACATCGAGCAGAAGTACGAGAAAAAGCGGACCAAACTGGAAAAATACCCCGACGGCTATTTTGTCGGCGAGCAGGGCCATCTGTTGGCCATCCTGGTCAAACCCTACGGGACCGCCACCGGCATCGACTTCTCGCGCAAACTGGTCAAGGCGTTGGAAAAAGAAATCGCCGACCTCAAACCCTCTGCCTACCACCCTTCGATGAAGGTGGGGTTGACCGGCAAGTACCGCACCACCATCGACCAGTACCAATCGCTCACCGACGACATTGTCTCCACCACCGCCTTCACGGTGATGCTGGTCGCCCTCGCGGTCTACGCCTTCTACCGCACGGCCGGCGCCTTCGTCTGCCTGGGCATCACCGTGAGCATGGGCGTGGTCTGGACCTTTGCCCTGGCCCACTTCCACATCGGGTACCTCAATTCGCAGACCGCCTTTCTGGCCTCCATCATCGTGGGCAATGGCATCAACTACGGCATCATCTTCATGGCCCGCTACCAGGAGGAGCGCCGCGCCGGCGTGGAAACGGATGCGGCCCTGGCCTCCTCCATCCGCAACACCATCAAGGCCACTGCCACCGCCTCGCTGGCCACCTGCGTGTCATTTGGCGCGCTGATGGCCACCGCCTTCAAGGGTTTCAACCAGTTCGGCTTCATCGGCGGCTTTGGCATGGCCCTGTGCTGGCTGGCCTCCTTCACGGTGCTGCCGGCCTGCGTGGTGCTTTACGAGCGGATCTTCCTGAAGAAGAAGGGCTGGGGCGGCGCCCCGCCCCGCCGGCCCCTGGTCGGGGCCGGGGTGGCCTGGGCCATCTGCCGTTGGGTGGTGTCCCTGGACTACGCGGAAACCACCGCAGTCGCGCTGCTGGTGGGCTTGGGAGTCTGGGGCGTGCAATCTCTGCTGCGGCGCCGAGGTATACACAGTACCCAAGGGGTGATCGTGGGGCCCTCCGCGTACCTGGTGGAACACCATGCGCGCACTATAGCCCTTCTCTCGACGGCGATGGTCATCGCCTCGGTGGCGCTGATCATCTGGTTCATCCCCAACTCCTTCGAATACGATTTCTCCAAGCTGCTCCAAAAGAGCCGGCAGAAAACCGAGGCCGAGGCCCTTAAGGGCAGGGTCAACGCCATCTTTGGGGAATCTCTGTCGCCGGTGGTCATCGTCGCCGACCGTCTCGACCAGGTCGAGGCCATCCAGCGCGAAGTGCTGCGCAAGCGCGATGCCGAACCGGCCGACGACCGTATCATCGACACCTGCAAAACCCTGGTGGCCTCCTTGCCCAGCGACCAGGAAGCGAAGATGGGGGTGCTGCAGGAGTTGCGCGCGCTGCTCGAAGACCACACTGTCTCCCTGCTCCCCGACGACCAACGGAAAAAGGTGGAGCAGATCCGCGGCGAGATTGCCCAGCTCAAGCCCATCGGCGTGCATGATCTGCCGGCGATGATGACCCACAACTACGAGGAGTTGGACGGCAAGAAGGGCCTGATTGTCTACGTATTCCCCAGGCCGGGCGCCGGGCTGTGGGACGGCAGGCGGGTGATTCGTTTTGCCCAGAGTGTGCGCACCACCGCCCTACCCTCGGGCGAAACCATCTACACCTCGGGCGAGCCAGTGATCTTCGCCGACATGCTCGAGGCCGTGGCCCACGATGCCCCGCGCGCCGCCGCCGGCTCCATCCTGGGCGTGATGCTGCTGCTGCTGATCAGCTTTCGCAACCTGAAGGCCTCGCTGGTAGTGATGGCCTCTCTGCTGGCGGGGGTGGTGATGATGGGCGGGGGCATGGCCCTCTTCGATATCAAGCTCAATTTCTTTAACTTCGTGGTCATCCCCATCACCATCGGCATCGGGGTGGACTACGCCGTCAACATATACCAGCGCTACCGGCTCGAAGGCCCCGGCTCCGTGGGTTTTGTCATCCGCCGCTCGGGCGGTGCCGTGGCCCTGTGTTCGCTGACCACCATCATCGGTTACTGCGCCCTGATCATCGCCCAGAACGCGGCCCTCACCTCCTTTGGCTGGATGGCCAACATCGGGGAATTCACCTGCCTCTTCACCGCCATGCTCTCCATGCCGGCCTTCCTGCTGCTCATCGAACGCCGCCGGGCCCGCCAGGCTGAAAAGAAGGGCTAACAGCGCCACCCCTACCGATTATGCGCTCCAGGGTCAGCAGGCAGCGCATGACCCAACGCGGGTGGTCGGCCCCGCCGCGACCCGGCCGTCTGCCTCCAGGCTCTCCACCCACCAACCATCCTCGTCTCGCCCGTGGGCCAGCAGGAACTCCGCTGTCTTGCGCGCGATCCCCAAGGCCTCCTCGTTGCCGAAGTGGCGCGCCAGGTAGGAGTACACCCACAGGCCCCTCCCCTGGAACCACATGTATTTGCCGTCCTCCAAGCGCGTCCCGTCGTTGCCGAGGGTGCAGAAGAAGCCGCCGTGCTCGTGGTCGACGCCATAGCGGTTCCAGAAGGGCAGGTACTCCTCGAACAAATACTGCCGATAGTGATCGCGCACCTCGTACAAGGTTCGGGTGCCGATATGGGTGCGGGTCATTGTTTCGCCTCCTCTGTCCTTTCTTTTTTCAACTCCTCTGCCCAGGCCTTGAGCGGAATGTCCTCGTCTTTGGGCCGCCAGTAGCGCGAGACTGGCTGCACCGCGTCGTCCCCACTGTAGTTCTTCTTCCCGGTTCCCAACTCGCCCAGCAACTGCAACTGGATGGGGGTGCAACCCTCCAGCACCACTGGGTCCTGATGCTCGAAGTCCGAAGGCCTGATCCAGCGGGGATGATACCCATAGTACAGACATTTGCGCGCCTGGCCGGAGAGGTTGGGCGAGACGCAGTGCCACAGGGCCGAGCGCCACACCAGCGCTGTGCCCGGCCGCACGTTCACTTCGAAAACTCGCTCCGGGTCCACTACCCGGCGGCCCTCCCGCTCGATCCAGGGTGAAGAGCGGTGGCTGCCGCGCACCACGCAGATGGCCCCGCTGTGGTGCTGGCTCAGATCGGTCAGATAGTAACCGATCTTCATCTCCATGAAGGGAATCACCCCGTCCACCAGGGGCCAACCGTAATCGGGCTGGTCGGCGTGCCAGGGAAAAAAGCTCTCCGCCGAACCCAGCTCTTTTTCGGCGACTGCGGCCGGCTGCGGCGGGCGCACATCCAGGTGGGAGGTGCGCAACTGGATATTGAAACCCATCAGATCCACCACCAGCGGCAGCATGCCCGGGTGGTCCATAAGTTTTTTGAAGACCGGATGCAGGGCGGCGACATTGCGCATCTGGAAGGGCTCATGTGCTCCCAGATTCCGCTCCCGCCGGTAACGTTCATTGAGTTCGTCGATAACCCCCAGCAACTCGGCGATCTCCTGCCCACTGAGGGCATCCTCCACCAGAAAGAACCCGTCCTCCTCGAACTGCCGCTCCTGCTCCGGGGTCAGCTTCAACTTGTCTTTTTGCATGGCGTCCTCCTCATCCAGCCAACTTCTTCGCTTCCTCCACTCGCTGCCGGATCAAATCGCAGCCCCCCTGCCAGAACTCGCGGCTGGCGATATCGAAACCCATCGCTCCCACCAACTCGGCCGGCGAACGCGAGCCCCCCGCGGCCAGCAGCGAGAAGTACTTCTCCACAAAGGCCTGCCCCTCGCGCTGGTAGCAGGCGTACAGCGCCAGCACCAGCAACTCGCCAAAAGCGTACGCGTACACATAGAAGGGTGTGCTGACGATATGCGGGATATAGCTCCACCAGCAGGCGTGGCCTTCCCCCAGCTTGAGCGCGTCCCCGAACATCGCCTGCATGTGTTTTTGCCAGAGCGCGTCGAACTTCTCGGCCGGCAGCTCCCCCTGGGTGCGCCGGGCCTGGTGGGCCTCCTGCTCAAAGCGGTACATGGCGATCTGGCGGAAGACCGTGGCAAAGGTGTCCTCGATCTTGTGGCACAGGAGGGCCAGCCGGTCCTGGGGCGAAGACAGACTCTTCTGCAGATGCTCGAAGACCAGGATCTCGCCAAAGGTGCTGGCCGTCTCGGCCATAGGCAGCACCGGGTAGTAGTCGAGCAGGTGGTTGCGACTGGCCAGGATATCGTGGATGCCGTGGCCCAACTCGTGGGCCAGGGTCATCACATCTCGCGGCTGGCTGGTGTAGTTGAGGAGCACGTACGGATGGTGGTCCGGGGTGATGCCGGCACAGAAGGCCCCGCCCCGTTTGCCATCGGCCAGGGCTGCGTCGATCCAGCGTTTGCTAAAGAAGGGCGCGGCCATCTCGGCCAGACGCGGCGAAAAGCTGCCAAAGGCTTCCAGCACCAGCCCCTGAGCCTGGGCAAAGGGAATGGCCTCCTCCTCGCCGGCGATGGGCGCGTAGCGGTCGTAATGGGTCAGTTCGTCCAGCCCCAGCAGCCGGCGCTTGAGATGGTAGTACTCAGCGACGATGTCGAAATTGTCGGCGCACACTTGGCTCATCACTTCCACCACCTCGCCGCTCAATTCGTTGTCGAGGTGGCGGCCGGCAGCCGGCACCTCGTATCGGCGCAGCCGGTCGAGCACGTCCTTCTCGTGCAGCAGGGTGTTGTAGATAAAGGTGGACAGGTGGGCGTTGTGCTTGAGCGCCGCCGTGACCGACTCGGCCGCCGCCTGGCGCACGCCCCGGTCCGGGTCGTGCAGCAGGGCCAGCACCTGGCTCTGGGTCAGTTCCTGCACCTGACCCTCGCGCTCCAGCCGGAAACGGGTGCGGGTGTTGATCTCGGTGGACAGGCGCGAAAAGGCCTGGCCGCGCACGTTGGCCGTCTCCACCAAGATCTTCTCCTCCGGCTCGCTGAGATTGTGGGCCGCCAACTTGCGCTGGTGGTCCAGATAGTGCCGGTAAGGTGCCAGCTCGGGGGTAGCGCTGACAGCATCGTAGGTGGCGGCGGGGATTTGCCCGATCTCCAGATCGAAAAAGACCAGGTGGATGCCCACCGCGCTGCCGAACTCCCGGCTCTTCTGCAAGAGGGCCCCGCGCGCCGGGTCCTGGGTATTGGTGGAAAAAAGCAGCGAAGCAAAAGCCTGGGGCCGATACTGGTTACGCAGTAGGGCCTCGTACTCGTCCAGGGCCGCCCGCAGGTGGCCGGCGCTCAGCTCCGCCACCGCAATGCTGCCTCTGAAGCGGCGCGCGAATTCCTCGGCCCTCGCCCGACCGGCCTGCATATCCGCTTCGAGGCGTGGATCATCCACCCCGGAGTACAGATCGGAAAGATCCCAGGTGGGCAGGGTCTCGGCGGATTGTATCATGACTGCTCCTTGTGAGGTCGGTGTAGGTTGCCGAGAATTATCTTAGGAGAGTTGCCCATCAGGCGCAACTGCAACACTTACATGAATCCATTTCCCCAAGTTCCCCCCGTCGAAGACCTCCCCGACGCGGCCCGCTACTTCCCGCCCGCCGAAGGCATGTACCAGGTAAAACCCGGCTTCATCCGCCTGGGCCAGGATCTGGGCAATGGCCCTGCCGACGCCCAGGTTTTCCAGTTCGACCAGAGCTTCCCCCTCTTCCGCCAGACCAAACTCCAGGCCCGCGCCGAACGCCTCCCCAAATACTACCAGACCGCTGACTACCCGCCCGAAGTAGCCGGCCCCGTGCCCCGCTTCCTCGCCCAACGCCTCGCCCAAGAACACCCCGCTCACTTTCAACTAGACGAAGACAACACAGGTACCCAGCTCCACTGTGCCCTCACCGGAGAAACACTCTGTTTCGATAAGGATTACCAATTCCGTGGCATACAGGCGGCGGGGAGTGACCCTGGAGGCCTTTACTGGGGGAGTGGAAGCGGTGAAAGGGCCTTGGGGCAGAGTCGGGCGGCGGGGGATGCCCCTGGAGATCTTTCCCGGGGAGTGGATGGGAGGGGAAGTCTGCGTGGTGGGGTGGCCGGGCAGCGGAGCGAAGCGCGCGAGGGTGAAGGACGCGCCTGGGGAAAGATCGGAACGGGGTATTCCCCGACGCCCTCCTACACCTCGGCCCTCGACGCCCTCGCCTGCCAGATCCAGGAAGACCTGGCCGTGGTCTGCCGCCGAGCTGATGGGAGCGACGGGCTGGCTGCGGTTCATTTGTGTTCCCCCAACCACTGGGCCGCCGAGGAGAAGATCGGCCGGCACTTCGCCCAGGTACACGCCCCGGTGGCCGGCATGGGCCTGCTCAACCAGCGCAGCGCCGATCTGATCCGCGCCATGATCGAACGCGGGCCGTACGTGCGCTTTGCCTGGGGCCTGGGCACCGACACCCGCCTCAACCACCACCCCGAACCCCCGCCCGGCATCCCCCCCGCAGACTGGCAAGGTCGCCACTTCGACCCGGAGCACCCCCGCCTCTTCGTGCGCGTGGAGCGCCAGGTCCTCTGGGGCTTTCCCCAACAGGAAGCCGCCCTCTTCACCATCCGCACCTATTTCCGCGACTGCGCCCGGCTCACCCCCCAGGAGCGCACCCAGCTGCGCCTGGCCATCTCCTCCATGACCCCCCAAACCCTGGCCTACAAAGGCCTTGCCGCCCACCACGACCCCATTCTGGAGTGGCTGAAATAATACCCGCCGCGATATAGCGGCGGGGAGCGAACCCTGGAGGTTTTTTCCGGGGCGCAGCACCATATAAATGGTGCTGCGGGGGTTGGGCGGTGGGGTGGCAGAGCTAGCACAAAAAAGAAGTCCGCGTGGCGCAACTCCATATAGATGGCGTTGAGGGGGATGGGTGGCAGGGCGGGGCTAGCGAGCAGGGCGGCAAGTCCGCGCCTGGGAAAAAACCGGAATGGGTTGCTTCCCGACGCCCCCGGTACCCCTGCCAACCATTTCCCCGCTGCCAGACTCTAATGATGTAGAAAGAGGCCGGCATGAGTGACGACCAACGCATCCTGCTCCTGAGCGCCCGCGCGGGCGACCATCGGGCCTTTGCCGCCCTGGTGGCCAGCTGCGATCGGCGCATCCTGAGCCTGGCCTTTGACATGACCGGCAACACTGAGGATGCCCAGGACATCTACCAGGAGGCACTCCTCGCCGCGTACCGGGCTCTGCCCAAGTTCCGGATGGACAGCGAGTTTTCGACCTGGCGTTACCGCATCACCCTCAACCAGGCCCGCCTTTCAGGCCGACCTAGAACGCGACCCTGCCCTCAAAGCCCTGTTACATGCCGAGCAGCGCTTCGACCAGCTCCTTCCACAGGGCAGCGGCCCCCAGGCGCCCGAGGCCCTGCTCCAGGAGAGCCGCCAACTCCTGCGCGCCGCCCTGCGCCAGCAGGAAAAGCCGGGGCTCCTGGAACGCTTGCGGACGTGGTTCCAGCTCATGCCCGCGCCCCTGACCTGGTCAACAGGCGTGTTGGCCGCCCTCGTGGTAGGTGTCTTCCTCGGGCGCGGAGCGCTGCAGGCTACCCCGTCTACCCTGGCCGGCCTGCTCAGACCCGAAGACCTGGAGGTGGTGGCCCTGCGCGTGGCCCACTTCGAGCCGGCCACCGGCCAGGTGACCCTGGTCCTCGACGCGATCTCCCAGATCCAGGTCGAGGGAAATCTGGAGGACCGGGCCGTGCAGACCGCCCTGGCCACCGCCCTGCAGGGCGACCTGGAAGCCGGCACCCGCCTGCAAACCCTGGACCTGCTCCAGCACCAGGGCGGCAGCACCCGCATCCGCGAAGCCCTGATCCACACCCTGGCCCACGACGACAACCCCGGCGTGCGGGTGGAGGCCATCGAAGCGCTCAGGATTTTCAGCGATCCGGCTACCCTTCAGGTGTGCGGGTACGGGTCAAATCCGACGAGGATTTGGACGACCTGGAGCTGGAACTTCATTTTAGCGTTCCCCAGGTCTACAACCTGGATCTGAACACCTCGGGCGGCAGTATCGCGATCGGCGACCTGGAAGGCCAGGTGTTGGCCAAGACCGCCGGCGGCAGCATCGAGGTGGGGCAGATCAAGAATGGCAAGGTCGATGTAGAGACGGCCGGCGGCAGCATTGCAGTCGCCGGCGTCGAGGGGGGCAACAGCCGGACCCATACCGCGGGGGGCAGCATCACCATCGGCACAGTGTCGGGCACGGTGGAGGCGGGCACGGCCGGGGGCTCGATCAATATCACCCGTGCCGGCGAGACGATTCGCGCCGAAACTTCAGGCGGCGGCATCGAGGTGGGCGAAGGCAGCCAAGGCGTCCACGCCGAGACCTCCGGTGGCTCCATCAAGATCGGCAAGGCCGGCGGCCTAGTGGAAGCGGAAACTGCCGGCGGCAGCATCACCATCGGCCCGACGGGCGGCCAGGTCAAAGCCGAGACTGCCGGGGGCAGCATCACCGTTGGTCCCTCTGAGGGGGATGTGCGGGTCGAGACCGCCGGCGGCAGCATCCATATCAGCGAGAGCAAGGGCACCGTGGATGCGGAGACGGCTGGTGGCGGCATTACCGTCGACGGTTCGGGCGGGCCGGTGCG